>JAKBQK010000139.1 GCA_021835265.1 Thermoplasmata archaeon | reverse complement strand
TATGACATGATCCAGGAAGATACCAGATGGCTTGACGTAAACTTCACACAGTTTGTTATACAGTCAGAGAGGATGGAACTTTATTATAAGAGGGCAAGGGAATTAATCCTGATGGGAAAGGCCTATATTTGTAAATGCAGAGTTGAAGATTTCAAAAGAGACCTTATGGAATCAAAAGCATGTCCCCATAGAAATCTTCCCCCAGAGATGATGGTTGAACAATTTGACCAGATTATAACAGGTCAGGATAAGGATCTAAAGCCTGTTCTTGTTATAAAAACTGACTTAAACCATCCCAATCCTGCGGTTAGGGACTGGATTGCATTCAGGGTTATAGAAACCCCACATCCCCATACTGGTAAGAAATACAGATTCTATCCTCTGATGAATTTCAGCGTGGCTGTGGACGACCATGAACTGGAATTGACACATGTAATAAGAGGGATGGATCATCTAAACAATACGGAAAGACAAAAATATATTTTCAACTACTTTAAATGGGACATACCAGAATATTTTCACTATGGTCTCATCAATATACAGGACGCCATACTGAGTACTACATCAATGAGGAAGGGTATTGAAGCGGGCGAATACAGAGGATGGGATGATGTTAGGCTCGCAACTCTCCTGGCCCTAAGAAGAAGAGGGTACCAGAAAGAAACCTTTAGAAAATACTGGATAGATTCTGGCCTGAATGATGTAAACTCAGATTTCTCATGGGAAATATTCAACTCAATGAACAGGCAATTCATAGATCACTCTGCAAACCGTTATTTCTTTGTCTCTGATCCGGTGAAGGTAAAGATCAATGGTTCTCCTGAAACAGAATCAATGATACCTCTCTATCCTAAAGAATCTGAAAGGGGATTTAGGAAATACAGTCTTGATAAGGATCAGACCCTTTATCTGCAGAAATCTGACATTAACGATGCAAAGGAGAATGATACAGTTAGGCTAAAAGATCTGTATAATATAATCTATAAAGACGGAGCCTGGCATTATCTTGATTCTGAAAATAAGACCAGAAGAAAAATCATTCACTGGGTGAAGGACGATTCTCCGGAATTTGAAGTTTATAAACCAGATGGTACAACTGATAGAGGTTTCATAGAATCTGATGCAGTAAAAGCAAATGGGATAGTACAATTTGAGAGATATGCATTTGTGAACAAGACATCGGAAAGATATGCACTATATCTGCATAAGTGAAAATAAAAAAGCTTTGAATTTATTCAAAGCCAATTTTCTTTCCAATTTTAATATAAATAGATTTTTTAACCTATATTTATTGAAATGTCTCCTTCCTTAACGTAATATGCTATTGCACCCAGTATTATGAATAAAGGGCCAATATAGAATCCTGCATGAATTATTAGCAGAACTATTCCAAGAATTAGAATAACTATACTGTTATGTTTTCTGTCACTGTTTCCTACCTTAAGTTTCTCACCGTAAGAGATAGAAATTGCAGACAAAATTATCTGTAACAGAAAAATTGCTACAATAAATCCAAAGGCATCCGGGAAAATAGAAAGATTTCCTGTAACTCTGACAATACCTCCATTAAGTGAGGCTGCACCGATTATGATTGCAACGATAAGTTCCAAGACACCTGCAATTATTCCTATTACTGCACCGATAAAAATTGCCAGACTCTTGAGATCATTAGTAATCTTCATTATTTATAATAACGTCTCATTATAAAATATTTTTCTACATACAAATTAAACATAGGTTTTTCAAAGAATTTGTAGAAATAATTTATAAACGTCTAATAGGTTAATTAAGTAATTGCTGGAGGACTGCTATCAATCCCTGACGATTATATCCCCTTCCTTGGCAAAAAATGCAAAACCACCCAGTATAATTAATATAGAACCAATGTAATCCCCTGCCCCAAAGGAGAATAGAATTATACCAATTATGAGTATGGCCATTCCATTTCTTCCACTCAACTTAGCATTTTTAAATGAATTTTTCGCAAATTTAACTGCTATTATTACTAATATCACACTTAAGAGTAATAAAATCAACATAATCACAATGGTATGTTCTACTGACAATACAGCTTCCTCTGTCGGATTTATAAAAGGACCACCTGAAAAATAGTTTGTTATGTAATCATATTGAATAATATAGTTAATAAAACTTATAATTCCCCAGATAATGATAAATAGTGATCCTATCAACACTGAATAATATTTAGTGCTGTTTTCAATCTTCATATATTAAGAATGAACCTCAGTTAATAAATTTTGCTTTAAGTTCAATTTACTAAGTTTCTTTACATATAACTAAGTTCTGAAACTCATTATTAGAGTGTTTTAAATAAAATGTATGTATATGATTTGACAATGGATAGGGAATTGGCAAGAAAGCTTATTTCAGTAGTTTCACAGGAAAAAAAGAATGCGAGATCTATTTCTGGCAAGGATATTGTTAATATTCTGGTTTACAAAAGGAAATTTTTAAAGGAAGAAAGTTCGGTAAGGTTTGAAGATGAATGTGTCAGGGAAGGACTACTTTCAAGAGAAGGAGATAGTTTTCTCATCAACTTCAATGCTCCTGCGGAGCATGTTCCAATCGATCTGGTAATAGATGAGGAGGAACTTTTCCAGGAGCAAACCAGGGATGCATCCTATCTTGACAGATTGCTCAATGCTGTAGTTGCCTCAGGTAAATTAACAAAAAAGGAAGCTCTGGAAAGGTCAAAGAAACAGCTTGAAAATCTAAAATATGTTAACATGACAATAAGGCTTTGTTCACTAATGAACGATCTATATATTGATTATTCTGACATTAAAAAAGATATGGAAAGAGATATCTTTAACCTTATTTCTCTCCCTTAAATTTTTCAGCTAAATCTCTTGCCCTTCCGATGTCCTCGTTCTCCATTGCAAGATCTATCGACACATCGTATAGATAGGAAATAACGTCCTTAAATTCTTCCTTATCTTTCTTTGTCTTGAATGAGTTCAGGGTTGCCTCTGCCTTATCTATATTCTCGGTTGATAACTTGTTTGCCTCATCCATTTTATCCCTGTCTCTTAGTAGCTTTATGAGACTTACACAGGCTTCATAATATATCTCCCAGATTTTCTCCTTCTCTGATTCCTGCATGATTTCTTTATATATTGTCGTGGCCTCCTCTGTATTTTTTATATCCTCAGCCAGAATGTCGGCAAGAGCATTCTTCAGTGACAGCGTAAGACTTATATCCTCAAGTTGATCAGCAACTTCCATTGCCTCTTTAAGCGTTTTTTCTGCATTTTCCAGGCTACCAGCCTCGTCCTGCAAATATGCAAGATTCATCATTTCAAGAGCAAGAATCTCTGGTTGTTCCAATTCTGCTCTGATCTTAAGTGACTCAATAAGATTGGAAATGGCATTCTCCGTTTTCACACCTTCTTTTCCATAATAAGCCTCTGAAATCTTGCTCAGAATATCTGCCTTAAATTCCTTCTGATCACCGGCCTTCTCAAGCATTCCTTTGAGGGCAGTTAAGGCATCTGCATATTTCTCCTTATTCATTAGCTTTTCAACTTGCTTCATACCAGAATCGTATTCACTTTTATCCATATTATTCACCTTTCATTAATTTATCAAGAATTACCCTTGCATTAGTCATATTAATCGAACCAGATTTAACCAGCATTTCGGCAACTTTCTCAATATTATCACCAGTGGCTCCTACTGCCATCGCTAAATTTTTGGAGTGGAGAGCCATATGACCTTTCTGTATTCCCTCATCACTTAAAGCCCTCATTGCGGCGAAATTTTGTGCTAGTCCGACACATGCCAGCACTTCTTCGAGTTCTCTGGCGTCTTTAATATCCAGAATCTTTTGACAGATTTTTGCCTTTGGAATGCTGGCAGAGGTGCCTCCAACGGTGCCAACACTTATTGGAATCTCAATTGATCCTATTATATCTCCATTGTTATCCAGTTCATAATGCGTGAGAGAGCCGTATGAACCTTTTATTGCTGCATATGCATGCGCATTAGCCTCAGCTTGTCTCCAGTCGTTCATAATTGCAAGTAATACCGCATCGATTCCATTCATAATACCCTTGTTATGTGTAGCAGCTCTGAATATATCCTCCTCAGCTAGCCTTGCTGCGTGAATGAATCTCTCAACCA
>JAKBQK010000074.1 GCA_021835265.1 Thermoplasmata archaeon | reverse complement strand
GATTCGCGAAAATTCCAAATGGAAAAAATTTCTAACGAATCACCATCAACATATTGTCTTTGTCTTAATTCCATCAGGCATTTGTATCAGAACGGAAGAGTAACAAAAGGTAACAAAAAGCAAACAAGGTAATAAAAAAAGTAACATGAGAGGCATAGTAAATTACTACTTCTGTGTTAAAAAATAATATGTTACTTTTGTTACCTTCTTAATCCATAAGTTTCCTAAGTTCCTTTAATTCCCTCTTCCTCAGTTATTATGCATGGCTTCTGCAAAGATTCTGTAAGGATTATGCATGGATCGAAAAAAGAAATGGAACCTTTCAAATTATCAGAAAAGACTTTAAATCCCTATGTCCTAAAAAAACAGTCAGATTTTGTCTGCAACGATTGTAAGGATTGCAATGATTTTTCGAAACCTTACTTGTGTATATCATCTTCTTTTATTTTTTCAAATCATCTTAAGAATAGAAAAATCCTTGCAATCCTTGCATGTGATTCTGGGGACTTAGTATTTTACGATATTTTTTTCATGCAATGATTTTTCAAAATCCTTGCAGTATCCTTGCATCCTTGCATGGATCAAAGATTGTCAATATCAAAGTCGGAACAGCTATTTTCCGTCTCAGGGAATAAATTTCTTATGGATACTCCTGCATAGTACCAAACTCCCTCGGTATCTCTTTTCTCAGATATGCCCTCCTCTTTAGCGTACTTTTTCATCAACCTGAAAAACTTGTTATCCGTCCATCCGGTGATATTGTAACGCCTACAGAATGTAACAAAATTGTTATAGACGTCCTGCTTGTATGCTCTAACTAAGTTTTGATCGGGATTGTCGATCTGGTCAACCCCGTTATTGAACCATAAGACATTATCAATGTAGTATCGAAATGGATTTGACTTGATAAGGTATAGTTCCTTGTTCTCCTGTTCAGATTTAGTGGTTTTGAATTTCCCTCTTTTAAGTAGTTCCTGCAAGGACATTACTGCTTTATTCAGTAGTCCTGACATTTCCCCTTCTGTTGTGAGTTCTGCCATGAGTTCACCCTTACGTATGGTTCTTTCCTCTCCTTCCTTGAATTGTTTGGTGAACTCGAATATCAGGACTTTAGGAAAGAAATCATTATCCGTCTCGTATGTGGCTGGTATCTGGTTGGCCAAAAATATCAGCTTGGCATAGTTCCAAAAGTTGAATTTCTTTTGAGAGAACATCAACCGTGCTGTTACGGAATCCGACCCCAAAAGTTCCTTTAAGAGGCTAGTATCTTTTATGAATCTGTTTGCCAGTTCACCCGATATATTGGCATGCATTCTGTGGAGCTTTTTTTTCTCAAAGTGATCTTGCTGCAATGCATCCAATGAAAGGCTGGAATAATTGTCAATGCCCAACATTGCCTCCAACAAACTCATGATAGTACTTTTTGCTGTGTCATGTGGACCAACAAACAGAAACATCTTCTTTATGGGATATGACTTCAGAAGACAGTATCCGAAGAGTTCCATGATCCCTTCAGTTATATCCTCGCTCAATTCCAACGATTTGAAGAATGTGTCTATTCTGGGGCATGTTGCTGTTGGGTTGTATCTGACGGGAATACTGGATGTAAAGCATAACTTTGCAAACTTCTCAGTCTGGGTTTTTTGCCATTCCTCTTCCTTCTTATTTATGGTGTTCCGTTTCTCTCTGATTCTTTTGAGATATTCCTTTTCAATTTCCTCTTTGACGACATCTGCTTCTGACCTGCCTGGTGTTTCTTTAACCTCTTTAAGTTTCTTTTTCTCTTCTTCCTTTAGTGCTTTGATCTCAGATTCTTCCTTCTTATGGTCTGGTTTTGGTTCACGTGGGATGAATTCTGTCTTACTCACATTCAGGGCACCATTTTTTAGATTAATCCACTCTGGAGGTGATACAAATTCTTTCGGATCGGCATAGCTGTGGATCTTGATTATCTCCTTGATTTCACGAAACATGCTTGTAGTAAATTCAAAACTGGAAGTTATTTCCCCTCCTTTCCCAAAACTTGGGAGGACTTTAATGGTTGTTTCCTGATCCACAAGCTGTTTGAGAAATACATCGCCATCATGCCACTGACCGTCAGACGGATTGAAATATAACAGGTCTTCAGAATCCTTGAGCGTAAGGAATTTGTGTTTCTTTTCAATACTGTTAATGATCCGTGACCTCTTGTGTGCTGCACTCTCTGAATTCTCTTTGTCTTTGTCCTCTTCATATTCTTTTTTTCGCTTTGTCATTGTAGATCACCTGTTTTTTGGCTTTGAAATTGTATACGTCTCGTTTCAAATTTCATATACGTTTTTTTATTTGAAGTGTATACATTTTTTGGTTTTGGTTCAGCTTCATTCCCAACCCCTATCCATCCTGGATAAACATACCTGGCAAACAGTTCTATTCTGGATGCGTCTTGGTACATGTTTTCAATTATCTCATACGATCTTTCTGGTTTCCTGCTATAGTCTGTTCTAAGTGCAAAAAAAGTAGATGGAAATTTCGTTTTGGGCATCGGGAAATCATTTTTTCTGGCGATCAACAGGTCTTTCATTGTAGCCCTTGCATAATTGCCTAGTCCCAATGCAACATTACCACTCTGGGACGTCTTAACCCATGTCATCTTCGTTATGTAGGTAAATCCCCATGCATCAATGACTTTCATGGCATCAGGGGTTTTGGGAGGGGGGGCCCATAAGAATAAAATGGATCTTTTATTGGTTATATCTTCAACTGGGAGCTGGGATAAATCAGCCATGTCCATTGTCCTATAATGCATGGAAACCCTCCTGCCTTGGGGCGTCGCTGAACCATCTGCATATTTCCACGGAGGATCTGCCAAAATAACATCGTATCCCTTCTTATGAGCATTCAGGAAATCGATGATTTCCATTTTATGAATCACTGGAGGGGCTCTTTTGACTGGGTCAACCGGTTTATTGCAGTTTATGCACCAAAAACCTATGGAACGCCATTCATTATCCTGACGGATGTAATGGGTGATGGCTTTTTTCCTGCACCATGGGCATATTGGCTTCATTTTATCACCACATGATAAAACTTAAAAACCCGTGAAGTATTATTCAGATGCTCCATTCTCCTGATTTCCCCCGGCAAGGGGACTTCGGGGATCATTTTCTTGACTCCTTTTCACTTAAATTCCACAAAATTGAAAATTTGTTTAAAAACTCCTGTTCGCTCATTTGCAGGGGCTCTGCCATTACGATTTTATGCAATTCTGGATCATTTTGTGCTACTTTCCGGAGCTTTCCCAGGTCAATCATGGCTTTTCCCTCCTGACCAACTCAATCAAAATATGATCTTCGTCAGGAACCGTTAGGATTACATCTCTGCATCCTAACGCATTCATGTTCTCCAAAAATAGCGGGGGAATAGATATCATCCCTGAGTCACCGTGTTTATTCACGATCCGTCTTCTGACTTTTAACTCCATACAAAGTGGATAATCTTAGCGAATATTACATGGAATATCGGAAATCGACCATGTTATTTATTTCAATCGCATTATAGATATTGCTTAAATACTTTCAGAATATTCTTAACGAATGGAAAGGCAAAGTCCCGGTGTAGTTAATGCTTATATCCTTAATCTAATGACTCACTCAGATACGCTTAGAATGGATGAATATGGTATCAGGGATAGGATCAAAGAGAGGTTTAAGAAAAGTAAAAAGAATCGAATACGGCCTCAGAATGTCCGTATATTCCATTTAGAACCTCTTGTCGTGAAAAGATGGTTAAGACTCCTTCCCGATGGCAGATATGAGAGAGTGGGAGAATTAAGACATGTGACGCCACGTGAAACGCTTGTCGATCAGTTTGAATACATGTTCGATAAGGATCTGATGGACAGGGAAATGTTCATTGATTCCTATATTTATGATAAAGAATTTTACAGGAAGCTATTTGGTGCAGAGAATTTTGAGGATTCATTGACAGAAGGGGAATACAACAGGTATATGGATCAGTTATACAACAAATATATTGAGTAATTAAGCCAATTCCACTATAGCCTTATCATTCCCCAATGCCATTTTAACAACAAATCCCTGATTTATGTATTCCTCTATCAAATCGATAGAAACAACCTTCTGCTTATGAGAACCATTCATTTCCTG
>JAKBQK010000381.1 GCA_021835265.1 Thermoplasmata archaeon | reverse complement strand
CTTAAGTCTCCTCGGGCCCTCTTAATTCTTCATCATTTTCTCCTGATTCAGACAATTTATTGATTGGAAGCCCCCTCTCTTTCCTCATGAGTTCAATTTTTTTCAACTGAGATTCAAGCCTCCTCTTTCTTGTTGTCGTAAGCTTTTCAAATTCGACATGGGCATCCTCGATTTTCTTACCCATTGCATCGAAAGATTTGGTGAAATTTTCCCATTGCTTGTTAAAGGAGCCAAACACCTTCAGAATTTCATTGATATTATTTTGCAGGTTGAAGATATCCGTGGACTGCCTAACTATGACAAGCATGGAGTATAGAGTCATCGGTGAAGTCAGGATCACTTTTTCTTTCAGGGCGTCTTCAAAAATTTCTGTATCTGATTCGTTTATAAATTCGTAAACATGCTGATTTGGGACAAACATAATAGCGAAGTCGAGGGTTTGCTGTTCGGGGTTAATGTATTCCCTGCTGGATATCTCTTTGACCTTTGTCCGTACATCCTGCAGGAACTTGCTCGTGTAGGTTTTCCTTTCTTCGTCTGTGTTTGCGTCCAGATATGCAAGAAAATTGTCAAATGGGAACTTCACGTCCATGTTTATCTTGAGGTCCTTCGGCAGCAGAAATGTAAAATCTGGTTTGGAACCGCTGGATGCGATCACTTCTTGCTTCATGTAGTTAACGCCCTCAACAAAGCCTATCATGTGCAGTATGTCATCTGCCATCCTTTCGCCCCACTGGCCTCGTACGCTTGAATTTGAGAGAGCCTGGTTCAACCTTTCAGCAGTTGACTGCAGTCTCTGTGTCTGTGCGTTTGCATTTTTAATTGCTTCGGATAGTTCCCCAAACTTTGCAGACCTGTCAGCTTCAAGATCTGTCATGAGCTTCTTGACAGACTCAAGCTCTTTATTCATGTTATCTAGGCTCTTGTCTATGAGTTCTTTCTTGCCCTCCAGCTGGGTTGTGCCTTCCCTTACCTGTCCAGAAAGGGTCTCTTTTGCTGTCCTGGTGAAGTTCTCATTTGCCTTGTCCAGTGCCCCCAATGCGATATTTCCAAAAGTGTCTTTCATTCTGGATTGTGTCTGCTCGACTGCTTCGTCGACTATCTTCTTTGTGTTGACCCTGATTAGAATAAATACCCCCAATCCAATAACTAAGCCAACTATCAGCCCAAGCAGAAATATCTCATAACTCCCCAGCATTCAAGTGCCCTCTCCTTGTTTAATGAGAAAGAATAAGGTCTATCCATATTAATAGGTACGCTCGGGTTCAGCTTTGCACTTAAAATTAATCTTACACCCAAAAGATAGAAGTTGCACCTAAATTCTATCAAGAATGACCTTGTATCTTTCACAATAGCAATATCATACAATAAAATATCTGTTTTTTAATGCAGGACAAATAGGAAACACGTTTTCAATCACATTTATATTTTTATCCAATGTAATAAGTTATAGCTCCAGAATAGCCTGTATATGTTAAGATAAATGTAGTACCGTTAAAGTCGTAGTTAGAATTAGCACTGTTATCTAGGACGACTTCAGTACCAGTGGATATGACAAAGTCGGTGACTGAGTCAGATTGTATATTTACAATAGCCGAGAAATCGCCATAACGCCAAACATCGAGGCTGTAATAACCCATTGCAACAGATTGGCCATCTGGGAGGTCAAGTGTCATAGTAACATTATAAGGATTTGTCAATTTTGAAGGATTATCTAAAGTAAGAATAAGAGTTGGAGGATAAAGCATAGTGTTCTGGGTTATATCCCCACTGAGAACTGTGCTTTGAGTTGATCTGTTATGCTCAATATAGAGTATATATGTACTTACACCAGCGACGATGATTATGGCTACTACCAATATTATTATTAGATTCCCTCTTTTCTTCGATTGCTGTTGGTTTTTCATATCTTACACCGTTCATGGTTTGACTTCAAGTTGACATTCTTTATGCCTTATCCCTAATTCCTTTAGCTTACGCTTCGCCTGATCGGAAACGTTTGACTGGTCAGAAATAATTACTGGACGACCACACACATAACAGGATATTGAGAACTGAAAGGTGTCTCTTGCAGATTCATAACCTCTCTTGTACTCACTGGGTGCATTAACTTTCATTGAACCGTTCGGACTAGATAATTTGTGAGAACCTAAAACAAAAGTGACTATGAAACAAACAAAGTCCGCAAAAAGTACCAAAAGGTAAGTATCATACGGAAACCCGCTCGTAGAACCAAAGGAATAAATCATAACTACAAGCATGATAAACGTTCCAAAAAAGAATCCAGATATTAAGTAGTCAAACCACCCTTCCTTTAATTGAAATTCCATACCTCACATCACCCTTACACTATGCTACATGATACCTTTTCATGATTGGAGAGCAAGAACAAGAAACGACTTCTGTTGTCACAAAACTGAATGCCTAAATTGGAATGCATAGAATACCTGAAAAACACCAAAACACACTTAGATAAAGCTAACCATAGCACGTAAGAAAAGAAATTCTGCAACACTCCATAACTCCCCTTACCGTTCCGGATCATTGACACCCATTTCCTGTCAACTCAGAAACACCCCATGAAAACTCGTAAATAGTTAATGTGGCACGTTATTTAATGATTGCGCCATGTATAGCATGAATATAGAGATTAATACCTAAATCATGCGCAACTGATGGCTGAAAAAGGATGGCACACTATCACACTTCCCGATTCTCTTCTAAATGAGGTTCAACGTGTCATTGAAAGAGATGCCATGGGATACAAGACTAAGTCAGAATTCATAAAGGAAGCTATCCGACAGAGGATTATTGACCTAAAAAAGGCAGAAATACTTAAAGATGATCCAATCAGTTGAAAAATATGTTGACCGGTTTATCATGCAGATACTGATTAATTTCTAAACAACTGCTCGTCATGCTTAATGGTATGTTTAGATTTATAAATTAATGTCTAATAATATTATGTGCGAAGTAAAATGGGAGACTGTAGTAAGGAAAATAGAATAAGTCTTATTTTTATGATAGAACCGAATCAATGAACTCATTCGAATCAGAATACCAGGTGGAATGCATGAAAATTGCACTAATTGAAATGCACTGCTGATCTGAGGTGATAACATGCCATGGTGTGTACTATCCAAGACAGATTCTTGGTCAGGGTTTTTGCATTATTTTCCACTTTTTACCTCCATGATGCATACATGATTAAGGCTAAGGATTGATAGTGCATTGCATTCACTGCAGTGAATTAGTGCAATTCCATGCCTGTGAATTAATGGCTGAACCGTATTAGTATGGAAAAAATACGCTTCACTGTAATTAGTGAAGCGTGATGCACTATTTCACTAATAGATAGTGCAATGACTGCAATTCTGTGAATTAGTGCAATGTAATTAGTGCAATGCTTGCTGAATGGCTATTTCTATGAATCAGCTGATATTGCGCTATCTTATTTTACTAAACCTGTTGCATCAATAAGTAAAAATACCAGTGAACCACTATGCAATATGTATGCCGATAGTGAAGCGTCACAACCCGAAGATCGATACTGGAGTCCGGTTGCTTGCGCAGCAGGGCTATTCTGCAAAGGAAATTGCAGATGAATTGGGGACCAGTCTCAGAACAATTTTTAACTATGCGAGCGACCTGGGTATTAAGATTGGGCGGAAATATCACTCTAATAACGCACTTAACCCCTCGCACGGCAATCAAACTCCTCAGGAAGATCCAAAGACTAAGGGGCCAGACCCCGAGGAGGAGATCAAGAAAAACATCATTAAGAAGCATTTAAAGGTCATGGGCGAGAAGCTTGCAAACCTGACAGTTGAGCACGAGCTTAAAATGCGTGAGGTTGTTGTTGCCCTGGAGAAGCACACTGCCATATTCGAGTCTGTGGAAGAAATGGGCATGTCAAGAGTGGAATTCATAGATGCTGCAATAGAAGTAGGCTACGAAAATCTCAGGGACAATTATTTGAGGAAAGTGCGGGAAGCAAAGGAAAGAGAGGCAATGAAGCAATTTTTAGAAATGAGAAGATTGATAAAAGGCATGAACTGAGGAGAACTAAAAAAGACGGACTGGCGAAGATAATCATGACTGATCATGAAGAAAGTAAAAACAAATAGGTAATGCCGTTAAACCTTCACGAAATAACATGAAGA
>JAKBQK010000355.1 GCA_021835265.1 Thermoplasmata archaeon | reverse complement strand
AAGATCCTGGGCAAGAATGAGATTTTAGAGCTATTAAGTGGATCTAATGACTCTATAGCAGGTGAATTAAAAGCTCACATGATCAATGCAGGGCTGATATCCCGTGGTGATATTTCCACACAATGAGGGATTAGATGACTGAGCGGGAGAAACCAAAGGTCAGAGTAACATTTTCAGAGAACAGGAGGCGGGTAAGCCCGGTGCTCTATAAAGATTTTCTAAAATACTTTATAATTTTAGCAACCTCGATAGTGGTATCAGAATTTATTCTAAATTTTTCAGGAATACTGAGTTTTAGCATTAACGAGGCCTTAATAGACTTCTTTTCATTAACTGCTTCATTTATTATTATTGGCTTTTTCACTATACCTGTAATGAGGACTAAAGAATACAAGAGCAGGAGTCTTGCAATCTTGGAAATTGCGGGGGGTCTTGTGTCAATCCAGATTGCCTGTTTAGTAATTTTTTATCTTCTTTATCCAAAACTTAATTCAATATTATATTTTTATGCGTTTATAATTTCTGAAATAGTATATCAAGTGGCCTTTAATTTTACTTTAAGAAGATATAAATTTCGCAGAAGATTTTTTTCCATTCAAATTGGTAATGGAGTAAAAATTGTTAAGAATTCAGATGGATACATCGAATCCATAGGGCGGTCCGACTTAATAACTGATGATATAAAGAAAATTATAGAGGATAAAATAAAAGGTAAAATTAGCGAAAACGAGTTCTATGATATCATTTCTCATCTAGATTCAACGATGAAAGAGATGGTCTTATCGTTAATTTCAGGAATAGAGGATAGAATGAAAAATAAACATCGATTGTAGATAATTTAATCAACATTATTTATTGGAGCACTCTCATTTTTGTTAGCTTAGTTGGAGAAAAATTCTATCTCAAACGTAATTCCTTTTATCTTAATCTCATTTCACTAATTTCCAACATTACCAAGTAGTAATATCACAAGAAAAGTATTGGTATTATTTCCGATAAATATAGAAGGATGTGAAAGTATTAATATATTTAGAACTGCCAATCCAATATTGTGTAACAGTTAAGTCTTACAAATGTAAAAAAATAAGCAACCTACTTCTATACATTTATATTGTTGGAAAAATGTTTAAAAAAATTTATAGCAAGTAGAAATATAGTATTGAATAAGGAAAGTGACAAAATCATGGATCAAAATGAAGTTATCGTCAGAGTAGGCGGTGCTGCAGGAGACGGTGTTCAGTCTGCAGGGCTAATAATAGCAAGGGTTTTTTCGAGGAGCGGATTATATGTCTCCACTTACAACTACTATCAGAGTATAATAAGAGGTGGGCAGAGCTGGTATCAGGTAAGAGCTTCAATAAAGAAAGTGAAAAATCAAGGAGACGATTTAGACATCCTCATTGCACTAAATAAGGATGCACTGGAAAGACACACAAATCCTGAGATAAATGAAGGTGGAGCATCACCTGTTAAAGGTATTGTTGTTTACGACAAAAGCGTAGGAGAGTTCAAGAAATTTGATGGCATAAAATACTGTGAAATGTCCCTTGGTGAAATTGCGCAGAAATATAGTAAGAACACTCTTCTGAAAAATACAGTAGCTATAGGAGCAGTTTTTGGATATCTTTCAATTGATTTTGAAGAACTTGCAAACGTAATACGAGACCAGTTTGGAGGGAAGGGCGAAATAGCAGAACTCAATGTAAAGGCAGCTCAGGAAGGTTATGATACCTTCGTGCAAAAATATGGGAAAGCAGCAAAAGAACTAAAAACGCCAAAGAAGAAGATGTATCTTATGGCCGGTGGTGAGGCTGCAGGATTGGGAGCAGTAAGAGCAGGATTAAAAGCATATTTCGGATATCCTATGACTCCCGCATCTTCCATTATTCATTATCTCGCATCACATGAAAAGAAATTCAATGTGTTTGTTAAAATAACGGAAGACGAAATTTCAGCAATTAACATGGCCATAGGGGCCAATTATGCTGGAATCAGGGCAATGACAGGTTCATCTGGTGGAGGTTTTGCTTTAATGACTGAAGCAGTGGGGATGGCTGCTGAGATGGAAATACCATTAGTTGTGTATGAGGCACAGAGGGCAGGTCCGTCAACTGGACTTCCAACAAAAACTGAGCAGGGCGATCTACTTCAGGTTTTAGGTGCATCACAGGGAGATTTTCCAAAGGCAATATTCTCACCAAGAAATATTGAAGAAACCTATTACATGGTAGGAGAGGCATTAAATCTGGCTGAAAAATATCAGATTCCAGTCTTTTTCATGGTAGATCTTTATCTTGCAGAACATGATGAAACAGTCGAAAATTTGAAACTTGATTCTAATATAGAAAGGGGACAGTTTGCAACAGGAAATGAGAAAAATTACAAGAGATATGAATTCACTGAAAATGGAATCTCATTAAGAGCCTTACCTGGAACCCCAAATTTAATGCATAACGAGGATTCAGATGAGCACGATGAAAAAGGAGACGTTGTTAGTGATGCTGTAACTGATCCGCTTATTCGAAGAAAAGTAATGGAAAAAAGAATGAAGAAAATGGACCTGTTAAAAAAGGAACTCCCTCCAACACCCCAGTACAGATTGGAAGATGCTGAGTATGCGGTTGTGCAGTGGGGATCCACACAGGGTGCAGTTGAGGAAGCAGTTGATATACTCAGGAATAAGGGAATTAAGGTTGGAGCAATTGAAGTGAACAGACCTTACCCAGTAAATCCAGATATATTGAAACTTACAAAGGGAAAGAAAAAGATAATATTTGTAGAAAATAACTACACAGGACAGTTATTAAGACTAATTAAGTCGGAACTAAATCTTGAAGCAGATCTGATTACCAAGTATGATGGTGAATCGTTCTACCCAGGAAAGCTGGCTGAAGACATAGAGAAAAAAATAAAGGAGTGAAAAAAATGGTTACATTAGCAGATTTTAAAGGAACGGTAAAAGCAGATTGGTGCCCAGGATGTGGAAATTTTGCACAATTGACTGCAATACCAATGGCACTGGCAGAGTTAGGTATTAAACCACAAGACACTGTGATAGTATCTGGTATAGGTTGTTCAAGCAACATGCCGGAATTTGTAAAGGCATATGGATTTCATGGAATACATGGTAGATCACTTCCCGCTGCTTCGGGAATAAAATGGGCAAATCCTGAATTAACAGTGATTGCCTATGGTGGAGATGGTGACGGTTTCAATGAGGGTACACAACATTTTTACCATGCAGCAAGGAGAAATCCGGACATAACATACATAGTTTCAGATAATCAAATATTCGGGCTTACAACAGGGCAGGCATCTCCAACATCAAGGCTTGGAATGAGAACAAAGACCACTCCGGATGGAAATATTGAACCTCCAATAAACCCAGTTACAATGGCTCTCAATGCAGGTGCGACATTTGTGGCAAGAGAATTTTCAGGGGATGTTAAACATATGCAGGCAACAATAAAGAAAGCCATTCAGCACAAAGGGTTCTCGTTCATCGATGTTTTCAGTCCATGTGTGACTTACAACAAGGATAATACCTACGATTTCTTCAGGAAGAGAGTATATAAAGTGGAAGATGAAAAACACGATCCCACAGACTTTATGGCAGCGTATAAAAGGGCAGACGAGTGGGGAGATAAAATACCAATCGGAATCTTTTACGAAGCTAATGACATGACATATGAGGAAAGGGATTCAGTGATGAAAACTCCACTTATAAAACAACCCATAACAAAGTTAACAGAAGAAGTTCTTCAGGAATTTTACTAATCTCCCTGAAGTTTACTTCACTTTTATAAAATTTATTATACTCTCTTTAAATCCACTCCCATGAATTTTTCTTTTCGACAACTCACTTTTCAGTCTTTTGGCTCAGTAGGTCCCGCACTTAACTTTGTAGCTCTCCTGCCTTTGATTGCCTATTTCTCAGGTACTATGATGACTCTTGTTGTGGTAATTGCTTTCCTTATCAGCTTCATTAGTTTCATGCCAATCATTTTCTTCTCCTCAAGAATTTCTGATGGGTCAGGATATTCAGCATATGCAATGTATTCTCTTGGATTAAGAGTTGCAATCTTTACAGGACTGGTTTATATTATGTACTCCTTTCTTGTGATTCCCAACATAATTATGTTTTCGTCATTCTTTGTGCAATCATT
>JAKBQK010000215.1 GCA_021835265.1 Thermoplasmata archaeon | reverse complement strand
AATAAAGCCTCTTTTAGATTCGATTCTTAAAGAGCAAAAAGAGGATATATTGATCAATCTTATTGATAAGCTTTATCATGAGAATCAGAATAGAAAAAACCGTTTAACGGGACCAAGCGGCAATGTAATAAATGATTTTCTTTTTGCGTATAATCCAAAAAAATACCTCTCCATCGTTTCATTGAATGATAGGCAGAAAGTAATAGAAGGCTTTCATTTTAAAAATGGCCCAGATTTTACTAATGATTCAGACGGAACGAAAATTGTAATTTCCAATAGAGCAATAATAGACGGTTTCAAAGAAATTCTGAATCCCATTCAAATTTCGCCGAGGAGAATTTCTGATTTTCTGTATTCAAGTACTATTTTGACTTTCTGGAAACAGAATACCGAAGTGATGAGCACAACCTCAGGGGATGTTATTGTTTCCATACCTTCAGAAGTAGAAACTGTTCATGATTCTTCTGAATCTTTCGACGAACCTGAACAAAACACATCAAAGCAATACCAGGCTAAATTAGCTGAAATTGGAGAAAAACTTGGATTCAAAATTTGGATACCACTCAATGATAGGGGAAGGGTACTTAAATACTGGACACCGAAAGGCAATTCTCTGCTTGACGATTTGAACATTAGCCTTGCAGGTCCAGCTTTAAAGACTATAAAAAATATCGATGTTCTGTGGGTTAAAAATGACTTCGTTGCAAATATCGTGCGAGCTTTTGAGGTTGAACACACCACTTCCGTTATTTCTGGAATTCTTAGAATGGCAGACCTCGTAACTATTCTCCCTAACATTTCTATAAAGCTTTATATTGTTGCCGACGAGCATAGAAGAGAGAAGGTCTATTCTGAAATTCGTCGACCAGCTTTTTTTAACGTTAATAACAATAGTATTCCTAAAATATGCTCATATTTATCTTATATAAGCATCGACGATATTTATTCGGAAAAGAACCTTAAGTACATGCATGACGGAATCGTTGATCAATACGCAGAAAATTTTGACGATTCAATACAAATTTAGTTGAGGTCGTGGCAATTTAAAAAAAGCGTTACAAAGACAATTTCTGAAAACTCTTCATTTCCCACGATCAATATGGATGAATCTACTGCAGTCTATCTTCATCTAAAAGCGAGAGGAACTTTAAAAATGCAATTTGTCAATGGACGCCAGGAATTTTCAAAACCAGAATCAAGCTCTATCACAAAGGGATATTTGGTTGAACAGTCGTAAAAATTTGATGATAATGCACATAATGCCCACTGTTTTATCCTTGTTAAGTATTTTTTAAAAAGTAAAGCTGCGTCATTAAAAGTAGATTTAATAAGTTGACAAAAATATCTTGTTAATGGCTAGAACGGAGAATTGGTCAGGTGCAATATTTCCAATGACTGCTAATCCAGAGAAGGAAAAATTTAAAAATGAACAGCAAGCCCTTAATTTCTTAAATAATAGTCTACAGGACCCAAAAGATCATAGATTCTATTATGGAGTCCACTATGAAGCTAAAGATTGGGAGCGAGTAGAAAAAGCTTGGAGAGGAGAAATTATGCTTTTTCCGTTTCCAAGTAACAAATTGGTAAGTGGTTCTACAGTTTTTTTTAAGTGGAAAGATAATTTATATGCTTATGGAATAGTGGAAAGAGTCATCTCTAATAACAGGAGTGATTTTGGGCTTCCTTTGAATATTAAATGGAACAACCACGTATACCCATATATCGTAAAATTCTTGGATGGTTCAATACATGTACAAGGGCAGGGAATACCCGCCCAGCTGTGGTGTAGAACTGTAAATAGAGTTAAACCTCCTAGGCGGGATGCATATCTCAAACTATCTGCAACTCAGATTGAATCATTACTAAGATTATTCTAAAGATTTACTAAAAAAATAAGTTATTCCACCAAAATTAAACTGATTCCTCTCTCAATGCCAGACAAACTTATAGCGGTAACAAGAACTTCATCCAAAGGATCCTCGTTGAGAATGACTCTTCCAAAAGAAATAGCGGAGAAGTTGAATGTTTCCGAATCAGAGCATATAGGGTTTTATGAGGTCTAAGGGGAGATTGTGGTAAGGAAGATTGAATAAATTAGGGCTACTAACCCTATAAAAACGCGGATGAGTAAGCTTTGATTGCATTTACTATCTCTTTCTGTAATTTTCGCTCTTCTGTATCACTTAAAACAGGATAACCTGGGGGGAGAGTTTTAATGGTTTTTTCGGTCAGTGCCTTCTTCATTACCACCTTAGATATTGAATCATTTGGGAATACTCTTACGCTCCCCTTCTTGAACTTCACGATAATTGGATAAATCTCTGGATCCCAGTGATCTGAAAATTCAGATGTTGGATGGTTATAGATAACCTTCTCTACCAGAGCATCACCAACAATCTCCCACTTGTAAAAGAAATACACCCTAGTTCCTTTTGATAATAAATGATTTGGAACAGGAAACAACATCTTACTGTGGTCTGCCCAAGTTGCCTCGATCTTGTTTTTGTTTCCTTTATCCATCTTATAGTGGATACCATAATGATAAGCGTATTTCCTGTTTGGAAGTATATCCGTTAAAAATCCTCTGAGTGCTCCTCTATTATAACTTACTCGCTCATTCTCAGTCCAATCTCCCTTATCTGTAACACCAAACTCTATGTCCGAGTGTGGGAATATGCAAGATACAGCTTTTTCTTCTGCCATCTTGAGATATGGTGTAGCCTCGATATTAATTTTCCGTTGCTGAAATAAAAGGATTAAGATATAAGGCTAAGAAAATGGGTCCCTGCAATCTTCATTGTACAAATGGAGAATGACATCTGTACTTAGTGAAGTTGAATATTTCGAATTTAAGTATATCAGATTTTACGAGGTTTATAGAAAGATTGAGTGAGACCATCAATTTCCTTATTCAGTTTAATGGCGTTTTTATTCGGTATAGGCTTCGATTATCTTGATCCTGTCCTTGCTTATTTTCCTGAAGCACTTGAAAGCATGACCGTATGGTGCCTCAGTCTTATTATAACCATCATCTAAGACCAACCAGGATTTGGGCACATCTACTTTGAGTATAATTGCATTGGCAGAAGTTCTTGTATGAAAACGCTCAAGCATACTATACATATCCGCTGCAAATTCAATATCATCCCAAAGGTAGACACAAGCTTTTGACCTTAGATCACTTTTGCTGGGCTTCAAACCATTTTCAAGTATGGATTTCAATTTATCCTCTTCTGTTACGTGATATAGAATCATTTCTGTAGATCCCTTTCAGCTAAATTCCCATTAATTAAAAAGTATTTCAGATTAGAGAAAGGTTTTTTTTGTATTAAAAGGAGTGAGCATGGAATGAATCACTCAACTTGTATATGTCAATGTATTGATAGTTATTGTCGATGTTGTTATAAAATTGGAATTGTAAAAAACTGCATACCAAGTTCCAGATGCAATGTTTGTGTTGAATGACCCACTACTGATATGCCCACTTGTAAATGAATAAGTGCTCCACGATCCTGAAGATAAATCGCTTGAATACTCTGAGGGCGTAACAAGATAGAACGTTATTCCATTAGTAGCGGTAACTGAAACAGCAAATGTTCCAGATCCTGTCGTATTGAATTCTAGAGCATAATATTCTCCTGCAGAAACATTTTCTACAGTCCCTCCGGGAACGATATCCGTTGTTTTAGGGATGGCGACTATTGCAATTATGATTACCAGAATCACAACTACAGCGATTATTGCATATAACTTCTTTCTACTTTTCTTCCTTGGCGTAGCAGGCTGGGGAGTTTGCTCCATAAAAACTAAACGCGGTTACTTGTATTAAATTTTGCTACCAAATAGGATAAGAAATCCAAAGGGAAAAGTTACTCTCCAAATAGTGCGTTCATTAGTTATTCTTAACCAGCAATAAGCAGGATGATTGTAATAATTGATACTTTACTGTGGAATCTACATGCAATAGTGATGGATTAGAGATTCTATTTCTAAATTGTTGATCTATAAAAGTCTTAAATTCATGGATTATTATATTTTAAAAAAGGTCTTGGAGTATATAAAGAGAAGCCGTAAATAGTTAAGATACATGTACCGTTTGTATGAATGCACATTTAGTATTTTACGTGTTTGCGTAAAAAACTAAACCGTATATAGAGCGGGTCCGGAGGG
>JAKBQK010000310.1 GCA_021835265.1 Thermoplasmata archaeon | reverse complement strand
TTTTCCATTTACAATGTCAACCACGCAATTTACAAGATCATTTACATGGACGAAATCCCTTACCTGGTCTCCTCCCCCGTAAACAGGTATCTCTTCTCCCGTGAGTGCTGCTTTTGTGAAGAGATAAACGGCTCCTTTTCTTGAGGTTTCTCCGTATGTGTTGAAAAGTTTCAATATAACTGATTTGATGGAATACAGGTTCTTGTAGAGAATGATCCATTCCAGTCCCTCCTTTTTGGAAAGCGAATATGGATTGGTTGGTTCATCAATGGAACCTGAAGTGGGAAAGACGAAGATTGATTTGTCAACTCTGGCTTTTTCCAGGAACCTTACAGTTAGAGCAAGACCATCCTGGAAATATTCGTATGGCGCATTTATTGAATTCCCGATCAGTGTTCTTGCACCAAAGTGCAGTATAACGTCATACTTTCTCTCTGGAATGGTATCTCCGAGATCCACACCATCTATGTCATAACCGGAATCCTATAGGGATCTGTATATCTGGGTGCCTATGAAACCTTTATGCCCTGTTAGAAGAATTTTTGTGATATGTAATGGAACCGTCTGATAAATATTGATTGTTGATCAGTCAATTTCAACGTAAGCCGGCATTTTCTGATTTCTTATTGTAGTATGCTTTCAATATTAATTCGTCCACATCTATTCTATTCTCTGATTCTATTATTTCGTTATAGAGTTTTTCAGCGTTAACTGACATCCCCTTGATCTTTTTCCTGTTTTCTGATAATCTCTTTATATTTTCATCGAACTCATCCGGTTGGCAAATGACAATTGAATCTGATATATTGTAATCCTCAAAGCCCCTTACCCCTATGGGTGTGCTTAATATGGGCAACCCATGGGCAAGGTAGTCTACCATCTTGAGATTTCTCCCGCTACCTTCAGTCACCGGGTTCAATGCAAGAAAGCACCTGCTCATAATTTCACTTTTTTTAGAATCGTCCACGACCCCATGAAACACCATGTTTTTCATTTTGGACCCCTTCGTTGGTTTTGCGCTTCCAATTATTTCGAATGTGAATTCTGGATTTTTAGATGCCATATCCTGAATTCTGTTGAGAGCTGCGTTATTTGGAGAATATACGGAACCGATGAACACAATGCTATTCGAATTCTCTCCCCTCCATTGCATTGCGCCTTTGTCAATTTCATGTGGTGCATAAAACAATTTCTTTTCATCCACACCGTAGATTTCACTGAAACTCTTCATGTCTTTTTTAGTTACCGAAATTACTATATCCGATCTGGCCAGAAGTTCACCTTCTATCCTTTCGCATTCGCCCTGGAAGATATTGCCTTTTCTGAGTACATATTCAATATTGTGGGCATCGTAAACTACCAGCTTGTCATTTAAATCGTCTTTTACAAGCGGGTATTGCCACGGACCTTCGAAAATGATTATTTCTGATGATTTTACCAGTTCCTTCAGCCGGTTTACGTATTTCTTTCTGAGATATTTTCCCCTTGAGATTAAAATTTCAAGTGAACGTTTTCCTTTGATAAATGCAAGTCCGGTGAGTAAAAGCGATCTATACTGTTCCGCATATTCGGATTTTTCGTCGTTGAAAACTGCTCCTGCAACAGATATGATCTTACGGTTTAGCTTATTGATAAGGACATGACATCTGAGTGAATACGCGCTGGAGTATTCTGGCAATATTCTTCCGTGAGCAATCTGAATTACATTTAGATTCAGATATGTAGAAAGAGTTTCTTTTTTGAAATTGTTTGAACTAGGAACTTCAGTTCTTTGCACAAGATGTGTATAATAAATAGAGAATAAAACTTGGGTTTGTAACTTCAAAATCGCTCATTCTATGAGTTAGGAATGCATTTGCTTAATTCTAATAGGGGTGTTTAGTTTTGAAATTTCATCAAACTTATAACCAAATTTTTGGTTTAAATACGCCCTTCCCGCTATACCCCTATAATGATAGCGAAGCTTTCCATTCCCTATAGATTGGCCCGTCAAACTTCCTATCCTATAGCTTATTTCGCCTATGCGATTAGATGTTAAACCCAATCTCAATAATAAATCAATGTCTTCCATACCATTTATATATGTTTCGTCGTAAACATGTCCATTCATCTTTTTACACAGTTGCCCATTAATAGTTACAAAAGAACCGGCGAAATCAAATTCTATTAGAGGACTTATTAAAAGTTTCTGGATTAATCTTTTTAATGTCCCTCTTTCTTTACTATAGAATTTATATCTGATTTTATAACGTCTTTCTATTTTATAGTCTTTTTTGAATCTCCCCATAATAAAAAGTGCAAATTTTACTGATTTTCTATACCTACTGATATAACCAGATGAGGTTACCCCGGCCCTTGCAATATCGTACTTATCTGTGTCCAAAGAAAGCAGTTCTTCTTTCAGTATCTCAACTTCGTCAACTTTGTACATATCGTCATTAGATACAATAATCCATTTGGGATTGTATTCCATTGCTTTTCTTATTCCATTATTCACACTACGTGAAAAATTGAAATATGGGTCCGGGAGCTCACCACTTTCTACGAATATTGTTTTACACCCCCTAAAAATAGATTCTCTGCAATTTTTTGAAAATTTTCCATTTACATCTGATGTTGGAATTACAATGATAATGTCATTTGAACCTTCAAACTCATGCAAATAAGTACAACCTTTTGGTCTCTCCTTCATCCAATCAATTAAATCATCAGTCTTCTTAAAACTGGAGAAAAAGGTTTCCAGGTCGCACACCTTATTACTTAAGAATAACTTATTACGGTAGTCGGATAGACTGAAGAAAAGTTGATTCGATGATTCTTCTTTGGCAGAGTGTTTTCTGCTAATTCTTAAAGGATAACTTTTGTTTTTTTTACCTTCGTTGGGTGGAGTCATCAAACTATCAGCCTTCATATAATTTAATTTCTTTAAAACATTTCCGTAAGTTAAGAATACGCTAACTATAGCAATTGGAATAGTTATGATTCAAATCTTTGAGAGCATATCTCTGGCATCGACAACGCACTTATTGAATCCAAACAGTTTACAGAGAGACCGAACCATTCGTGGATACAAGGAAGAAAGACGATTGAGAATTTCTATAAACCCAAGTTTCGTGCAATTATCAAAATCCGTTAAACTCTCAGAAATTCGTAATATGGCTGATTTTCAATCATGTGAACGGTCATCACAAGTCAGTTTTCATAGGTTTTTAGTAATTGCCTATTATATTTTCCATGCGGTTTTTGTTCTTACGAACAAAGGTGCCACAATAAAATTTACGTTACCACCTTATAAATTTCTTTCAACCTTAGAGCGTGTGATTCCAAAGAATACTTTCTCGAATACTTTATTAATTCAGATTCTGTTTTTTTTTCTTTTAATGCGGATATAACATCTTCCCGGCTGAATGATGATAATTTAACGAAATGTGCCATGTCCCCAAGAACCTCATGAAATACTGGAAGATCGTTGACAATAACGTTCGTTCCGCATGCCATAGCCTCGAGAGGTGTGTAACCAAATCCCTCATTGTCAGAAAGGAACACAAATAAGTCAGAAAATGTCATATATTGCCTCAACTTCATAATGTCCAAAGGACCAAGAAATTTGATATTTTTATATTTTTCTGACTTTCTCAGTAGGTCTGAATATCGGTCAGACCATCCCTGTGATGGACCGATATGGTAAAAATTAATTTCTTTGTCACCTCTAATTGCGTCGATTACTATATCAATTCTCTTTCTTGGATTGAAATCACTCACCATCAATATGTTGATCTTGTTATGGTCTGGATAAGGATTTTCAGATTCTGGAAAAAATCTTGAATGATCAATTGAGTGATTGACAACCCTTATTCTCTCTGGAGATATTTTGATGTGTTCAAGAATTGAATTTCTCCCGACCTCAGTTGATACCAGGAGTGTTTCGACTTTTAGGGCTCTTGAAAAACTCAGCTTATATGCAGCACGATCGTAGGCCGATTTCATATAAATTTCGGGGTTTGTAAATGGGATTATATCATGGATGGTTACGATGTTAGTTCCTCTAATCACCACATCCGGCGACAGCGCATGAACCACTGCTGTACGTCCCTCTTTGAACAACGAGGATGCATACTGTAGAAGTATTCCAAAATATGGTTTTCCTCTGATTGAGATCTCTCTCTTTTT
>JAKBQK010000025.1 GCA_021835265.1 Thermoplasmata archaeon | reverse complement strand
CACCCACAGCCTCATCATAATTTCTCGGAGAGTTTCCGGAAAATGGATTATGCATATGTCCCATCCCAAACCAGTTATCTGATTCCTGTGTAAGACTGTAAGCCCCTGAAGGTTCCTTCTTGATCATATTCTCATCTACCATCTTCTGGAGCATCGGGTAAAGTGATCCAGGTGATGGTCTCCACATCCCAAAGGTCATTTTTTCCACAGAATCCATTATCTCAGCACCGTTCTTAGGTCCACTTCTCAGCACTGCAAGAATAGTAAACCTCAAATCTCTTCTTTTTCCAAACATGTTTCCCATCATGATTATCATATCGGTTATCCGATATCGATATATAAACATATTGCTTTCGATATTGTAATGTCTTTATTAGAACTAAAAAGATTCATATTTTACTAAAAAGGTAAAATGAATCACTCTTATTGTATGCAAAGAAAAGCATTACTTTCAAAGAAATGTTAATTAGCCATTTTCATATATTAAGGTCTGTGTGTTGAATTCACAAGGGAAGAGCATAATTTTCATTAAAAAAGGTTGAGTAATATGAATGGAGGGAGTGAAGCAAAGGAAGAACTGAGAAGAGGACTAGAAGGTGTACTAGCAGCAGAGACCAGAATAGGATATGTAAATGGTTCTGATGGGAAGCTTTTTTACAGAGGATATGAGATCAACAGTCTTGTAGAACAGAGCAATTATGAAGAGGTATCCTATCTTCTTCTTTATGGTCATCTTCCGAAAAGGGGAGAGTATGAGGAATATGTGAAGAGATTGAGGGAAGAGATGCCACTTCCGGATGAGGTCTTATCACTAATAAAAAACATAGGGGGAAGGACCCATCCAATGTCGGCACTGAGAACAGTAATTTCATATCTTTCCGTGCTGGACAGTATGGAATCTGATGGTTCCACTAAAAATCAGGAAAGGATAGGTATAAGTCTTATTGCAAGAATGCCCTCAATAGTTGGAGCCATACACAGGGTATATTCCGGTAAGGAAATAATTAAACCAGACCCTGAGCTTGGATATGCTTCAAACTTCTTTTATTTGTCCACTGGTGCTAGACCAGATCCTGTTGAATCAAAGATAATGGATACTGCTCTAATAATTCACGCAGATCATGGAATGAATGCATCTACTTTTTCAGCACTTGTTACCATATCAACAATGGCTGATATGTACTCTGCCATCACCTCTGCCATAGGGACTTTAAAAGGACCATTGCACGGTGGAGCTAATGAAAGAGCATTGAAAATGATCCAATCAGTAGGAAGGCCTGAAAACGCAGAGAAAGCGCTCAAGGTTATGACTGATAAAGGTGAGCGCGTGATGGGATTTGGGCACCGTGTCTATAAGGTATACGATCCGAGAGCAAAGATTCTGAAAAGATATGCAGAATATTTTGCAGAACGGAAAGGAAACGAAACATTCAAAACTGCTCAAATAATCGAAGAACTGATGATTAATAAGTATGGAGAGAGAGGAATCTTTCCGAATGTTGATTTTTACTCCGGGATGATATACGACGCTATGGGGTTCAGAACTGAGATTTTCACTCCAATCTTTGCAACAGGCAGAATTTCAGGATGGGTAGCAAGGGCACTGGAATATTCAACAGAAAATAGATTATTCAGGCCAAAGGCACTCTACGTAGGAGAAAAAGGGCCAAGAAAATACATCCCAATACAGGATAGAGACTGAAATGGCAGTAAAAAAGGAGAGAATAAATCTCGGTGAAAAGCTCATAATTCCGGACACCTCAGCCATATTAACAGGAAAAATAGAGATTCTGTCAATGAATTGCATTGTCCCTACAAGCGTTATAGGAGAGATCAAGCATGGTAAAATGAGCAGGGTCATTGGGCATGATCTAAATATCATACGAACCGCTTCTCCCGGGCAGGAATATATGGAACAGGTTAGGGAAGCTTCAAAAAAGACTGGAGACTTTCCATATCTGAGCCAAACTGATATGGAAATCATTGCCATAGCAAAGGAATATGGTGGGGTTGTTATTTCTGATGATTATTCCCTTCAAAATGTATGTTCAGAAATGAGCATAGAATATTATGGATGCGGCATAGAGGCTATCAAAAAGAGTATAAGATGGGGATATCTTTGCAGGGGTTGCGGTACAAAATATACTAAAAGACTGGATAAATGCAGCATATGTGGGCACTGGATAACCAGATATGCCATAACAGAGAATGAAAATAAAAGGGGTTAAAGCAAGGGATATTCGGATGTAATTTTATCAATTACATCAGCTGGAGCAGGGCCAATCCCTATACATGTTGTACTCCCAGGATCAACCTGTGTATAACCAGCATCTGATATTACTGAGGTATTTATACCAATATTTTCGCATTCTGCCTTTAGTTTATAAAGTTCCTCAAGATTCTGCAATCTTATCACTATCTTTTTTTGTCCCTGTGATTCCCATTCTCTGAACACTTTTTTGTTATTTTTTTGAGCCCAGAGAGCGCAATTCACAGCAGCATGTGAAGCCTGAGCTGCTATCTTCCCCTTACCCATGTCTAGATCTTTTCTCACGCCGATTATCATCTTCATCTCTTCTACCATGGAACATCCTTCCTGTGCATCTTATAAGCAAGTATATTTACACCCCTGTGCAAAAGTGGTGTTATCACAAGTATTATCACAATATCTATAAAATTTCCATAGAGCGATAAGAAGAAAGATCTCGAAATCAGAAACAGGAATAGGAAAGCGAAGATAACGAATGGCCACATATCCAGAAGATTACCCTTTTCTCCACTCTTCATATTCTTTCTCCTCTTTATGAATGAACCTACTAGATCACCTGTTAGTGACCCCCATGCCAGGCTAACTGAGGCAATTATCATAGTTTCAAATGAAACCTGAAACTGAAATAGTCCCACAATAGAAAGGATTGGGAGAATTATTATTCCAGAAATGAAACCAATCAATATTCCACCAAAATATCCACTTATACTCTTTCCGTCTCCAAATATTCTCCTTCCGTCTATGAAATTCCTCCCAAAATCCATTCTGCCTTTTCCTCCTGTGATAACTGCACCTGGATTGGCAACCAGTGCCGGAATAAAGGCAAATAATCCTGCGAGGATATTAAATGCCAGATTCTGCATATGTCTCTACAGCCTTCAGTATATCAGCCTTGGTTATTATGCCTTTTAATTCAAGCTTGTCAGTGATCAGGACTGCATTGGAGAATCTCAGTATTGGATAAATAGCTGATATGGGAGTGTTTGGAGGAAGTTGAGGAAGTGCAGGGCTCATAATCTTTGATACTGTCATCTTTTTTAAAGCATCTGGGGAAATCCCTTTCATAAGGAATTCATTGACTTCACCCTCTCCTATTGTACCAACTACTCTCATTTCTGAATTTAGCACAGGCATCTGTGAAATGCCATATTTTTTCAGAATATCAAGGGTTGTCAGTATGGAATCAGTAGCCTGACAGGTTACAACATTTGTGGTCATAATCTTTGAAACTTCTATATCCATCTGATCTGCCTTCTTCGAATGGCTCTGTAGATAGTTATAGATTTTTCTTATATTTTCGTAAGTTGGATTTATGTCTCCCTTCTCAAGCCTTGCAATATAAGACTGGCTAACTCCACAGACAGAAGCGAGTTCCCTCTGTCTAATTCCAAGAGATTTTCTCATCTTGGAAATCTCCTTAACTGTAGGAAGCATGAAGGTATGATTCATATTTGGGTAATATTATTATTGTTAAAACTTTTAGAAAATATTACCTTTCGTAATATCATATTCCGCAAAATTGATTAAGTATAATCTCAGAATCTTTGAATTCTATAAAAATATCAAACTTATTTAATCCAAAATTAGTTTAACTTTTCACACTTTGTAGTTCTCTATTACCATCAATTAAGGGGAAACTATAAAATGATAATTTTCCATTACCCGTTTGAATATAGTTGAGCTCAAAGAAGAATGAAACGCCTTTATCCACCTTCCTTAAAAAGAATAAGGTTTTAACATTTCCACTTCTTGCCTTAGTGCCATCGATACTGATAGTTTTGATTTTCATCTTCGTAACTGCTGCTTGAAGACGTATAGTTCAGTATTACCTCCACGTAATAATCACCATCGTGCAAATGGTTAAACGTATAATTAACTGCTATTACGCCATCACTGGTAGTTACATTTTG
>JAKBQK010000525.1 GCA_021835265.1 Thermoplasmata archaeon | reverse complement strand
CTTGCAAAACCTGCAGAATCACTATTTTCTCTGTATTTTTGTCCCTATCGATTCCAACGATCAGTCCTTTTTCTCCGATCATCTTACCTATCTGAACTGTTAAAGCTCCTGAACCTATGCCAGATTCAAGGATTGTTGACCCGCCGGAAATCCCTGAAGCAGAAACAATTGCTGCAGAATCCTTGGAATTAATAATTTGTGCGCCTCTGAGACCAACAGAATTAAAATCGTATGGAATTCCATCTGAGACAAGATATTCATTTCCTTTAATTTTTATTACATCACCGCTCCTGATGGAAATATTAAAAGGAATTTGAATTGTATCCTTCCCAAAATATATTAGATTCTTTTCCTCATCAATGTATCCTCCTCTGCTTTTACTCAGTAATGTTTTCATTAAATCCCCCATAATATCCAATTATAATATCCGAAACGTTGGTTCCAGTAAAACCCGTTTCAACCTGAACAGAATACTTTCTTGCAAAACCTGCAGAATCACTATTGTCAAAGTAGTATTTAAAATCATCATGAAGCGTTTCTCCCTTTAACCTGTCATCAACTATCATTCCCATAAGTCCGCTGTTGCCATCATCACCATCGGTAGCAGTAGACATTAATGAAAATACTTCATTTTCCTTCATTTCTAACATTATCCTTAAAGAGAGTTCAGTATTTCTACCACCTTTTCCTTTACCTCTGACCTCAGCTGTTGATTCCCCAAAACCTGTGAACCAGAAAGGTGTTCCAATATCTGCAAATATATCTCTCAACATCAGGGGAATTTTTTTAGATAAATTTTTAATATCACCTATAAGGATCTTTCCAAGGTTCATTACTTCGTATGATTCAGCATTTCTCTTTATGTTTTCTGTTAAGGAATCAGCAAATATTTTTCCGCTTAGAATGAGATCCATCTCTGTATTATGAGAATAATTCATACTGTTGCTACCAGGAACAAGATTGAAACCCTCAGGAATGCACGAACTTTTGATGCTCCCAAAATCAAAATTATGTGGTGCAAAAGGGTTTGAACCTATAAGGTATAATTCATTTGAAGGTACATCAGATATAAGCAGGATACTATATTTTTTAAATTTTAATTTTTGGAGAATCTTACCGCATTTTATTGATGAAATACCGCATCTCAAAGCATTAAACGATTCTATATCGGTACCTGCATCCAGCAGGCACTTGGTTATTTTTGAAAATATCTGATCGTCAATGTCGGGTTCCGGCAATTCGAACAGGGCAGATGCTCCACCAGATAGAAGAACAATCAAATTTTCCTCCTTTGCATTCTGCAACAAACTCATAATTTTACGAGTTGATTCAAATGAATCTGCAAGAGGAATTGGATGATTACCCCTGAATATTTTAAGACTATAATCAGAGGAATTAATGTCAAAAGGGACGAGAATAATCTTTAATTTTGAATTTCTAAAGTTTGAATCTCTTATTCCAGATGCCATAGATTCCGCAGCTTTTCCCAGAGCAAATATTGCAGTGTTTTCAGGATCTAAATCTATATTTACAAGTTTTTTCGCTACAATTTTACCGGGTTCATTTTCCAAAAAAGTAGTTCTAAGCATATTCAGAATTTCATTCGCCATTTTTACATTCAAAAAATTGTGATCGGGAGAGAATTCGCGTATATTCATTCTACATCAAAATCCTTAAGATGCCAGGCTATTATGCCTCCGGAAACGCTGTATACCGGTACCCTAACTTTGTTTCTGAGCATTGATGCTTCTCTTAAACTTTTACCCCCGCTGTTACATATGATGCAAATTGGAACATTTTGATCTTCAAGCCACTTAGACTTATCAATCATTTCCGGGAGTGATAAATTAATTGAACCCTTTATATGACCCAGCTCTCCATTAAAATCACCCGGATTTCTTGAGTCTATTAACAGAACTCCGTTTGAATCCATCATTTCTTTTAATTCACTCACAGAGATTGTTTTCTTGACATTCATTCTATATTGTTATGAATAAATCAATATAAACTATTACGCAGGAAATAACACGTTCACCATGAGAAATAAACAAAATAAATACTCAGATGACATTACATATAATGAAAAACGAAGTTAAGGCATTGGTCTTCACTTCAATAGGACACTTTGCTAATGATGGTACATTCCTTCTTTTCTCTGCACTCATAGTTTTTTATTCTAACATAGGAATTCCGGTTTATTTCACGGGTTCTTTAGCAATTGTATACACGCTTCTCAGTGGTATTTTTGCCCTTTATGTAGGAAAACTTTCTGACAAATATAACAAAGATCCTGAGTTAATGTCAATCGGTATCCTCATAATGGGAATTTCAGTATCACTATTGGCACTTCCATTCTATTCATCATATGGAGAATATTATACTGTCACGGCTGGTTCACTTATTCTCGGAATTGGTCAGGCTTTTTATCATCCAATAGGCGCAAATATAATCAGATTTTCAAAGCCCGGCAGAGATATGTCAGATTTTCTTGGAATTAATGGATCGTTCGGCAGCTTGGGGAGGAGTCTTCTCATACTGGTTTTTGGAGCATTTGTCCTTTCAACGGGTGATTTTACAGGTACTTTGCTTTATGCCATTATATTCATAGTGCTTTCTGGAATAATTTATTCCGGAACATATAAGATAAGAAAACCGGAAAGAAAATCGAGTAAACAAAATCAATCCATGAAGCGTGAATTGACCAATAATGCAGGTGTATGGGGATTCATAGCTGTCCTGACAGCTTCATTCTTCCTGCGTTCAATGTTCCTCGGGAGTGTTTCAGTATATATCTTCTCGTATTTGAATCAGGTCGATGCAAACAGCAGTGCCTTGTCATTTATATTTCTGGGAGTTAGTCTTATGACACCTGTGTTAGGACAGCCATTTTTTGGATATCTGACGCGTAAGAAAGGAGGGTTTCTAACAATAATTATTACTGGAATAATTTCTTTTGTAATGTTCGCCGGTTTTCTGGCCACAAATATGTATTACATTGATCTTATATTTTATTCAATTTATGCCTTTGCCGCCTACACAGGTTTTCCTACTTTGCTTGGTTTTATAGGCCAGAAGGTCCCCGCTTCTGTGTCTGCCCGTGCAAATACTATTGCATGGGGGCTTGGAAACACTATTGGAAGCAGCGCTGGTCTCGGTATTTTTCTGCTCTTCTACAAAGTAATGAATCAGAGCCTCCACACAGTCTTTATAGAGATTTCACTATTCCTCCTTGCATCCATAATAGTTGCATTGTTCATACCTGTGTATTCTAAAAGAATCATCCATGAAACAGAAACTTGAAATCGATTTAACTATGTTAATTGCTTATGTTGAAAGGAGGCAAAGATATTGACTGAATTCAGAGATGCTCTGGGTAATATAACGCAGATTAACGATAAACTGGAAAGAATCGTGTCACTTTCGCCCTCAGTAACAGAAACTCTATTTGAATATGGTCTTGGAAACAAAATTGTAGGGGTTAGTGCATTTTGCAAGAGACCTGCAGAAACTGATAATATAAGGAAAGTTGGAAGTTATGGAAATGCAAGGATAGAAGTTCTTGATGAAATTAAACCAGATATAGTTATGATGATGAGTGGTTATGCAGAACCTCTCTACAAAAAAATCAGGGAACGTTATAACACTTTTTTGTTCAAACTCCCAACAACGGTCTTTGGCATACTTGAGCTCATAAAAGAAGTAGGTATTGTAACCTCAAGTCAGGATAAGGCTAAAGAGCTTGAATATGACATGTTAAAGGGGTTGAATAAGATTAAAAGGTATCCCCTGAAGGGTTACCTGGAAATTGATCTTGGAGGATCCGTGACATTTGGTTCTCAAAGCTATATCACTGATTCTCTCACTTTGTTTGGCCTGAGTTTACCATATGAAATGAGGCAACGCGAGTGGATGGTTCCCAATGACAAGGAAATTGTAGAATTTGATCCAGATATCCTCATCTATGAGGGCAAAATGTATCGTGGGTCCAGTAAAGAAGAGGCCCGGAAGCTCTTTACGGATAGAGGGTATGGCAATTCAAGCTTCATGAGAAATAACAACATTTTCGTCACCCCGGGAAAACTTGATTTCTTTGCTCATCACGGTCCGAGCTTTTTCAGAGAAGTTATTCCCTGGTTACGAGATACCCTTGATAGTGTATCCTTACTTAGATGAGATACAAAA
>JAKBQK010000235.1 GCA_021835265.1 Thermoplasmata archaeon | reverse complement strand
TTTGGCGGCCTATGGACACAATGAGTGATAAAAGATTTTTGGAAAATCTGTGGTCAAACGGGAAAGCGGAGTGGAAGATATGGAAAGATTAAAAATATTGATAACTGGAGGAACTGGTTTTGTAGGTTCTAATCTAGTTCACTCCTTTTATAAGGGAGGCCACGACATAGCTATGACTATGAGAACCGAGAGCAATATCTGGAGAATTTCTGATCTAAGTAAAAACATCAGAATATTTACTTCTGATTTGACCGACAAACAGGAAATAATGAACATTTTTACTTCCTTTAAACCAGACATAATTATCAATACTGTTGCCTATGGAGGTTATCATTTTGAAACTGATGTTTCTAAAATTATTTCAGCTAATTTCAATGGTACTGTTAACTTAGTTGAATCATTTTTAAAGTCAAGTGCGGAGCTACTCATCAATACCGGTTCAAGCTCAGAATATGGTTTAAAGGATAGCCCGATGTCAGAAGAATCCCTTCTGGAGCCAATAGGGGCTTACGCTGTATCAAAGGCGGCTTCTACTCTGTATTCCAGGTCCCGTTCAATAGAGACTGGACGGAAGATTATAACTTTCAGGTTATTCTCTGTCTACGGATACTTCGAGGAAGCCCATCGTCTTGTTCCTCATGTTATATTGTCTTTGTTAAAAAAAAGAAATGCTCCTATGAACAATCCAAATAGCGTAAGAGATTTTATCCATATAGATGATGTATTTAGGGCTTATGAAAAGCTAGTTCGTGAAAGAGAGCAGATTATGCCAGGGGAAATTTTTAATTTAGGAACAGGTGTTGAATCTAGCGTTATGAAGGTTGTAAAAATACTGGAATCTGTATCTGGTAATAAACTAAACATTGAATGGCAGTATGGTAATGAAAGAATTGGAGACAAAGCAACTCGTTGGGTTTCTGATATGTCGAAAATGAAAAGCGCTTTAAATTGGACACCGAAATATTCTTTAGAGGAAGGATTATCGAGGACATATGATTGGTTTAAAGATAATATTTCAAAATATGAGGTGATTGAAAATTCAAAATTTGAAAGACTTGGCAAATGAAATTAGAATTGATCTGGTCAAGCTGCATAACAGATCACATACATCTCACATAGGTTCTGAATTCTCTTCAGTTGATATAATGATTGAACTTTATTATGAAATAATGAATATTTCTCCCGAAAATTTTTCGCGGTTGGACAGGGATTACTTTGTTCTGAGCAAAGGACATGCAGCACCTGCACTATATGACGTTCTTTTCAGAAGAGGATTTATGTCACAGAAAACCTTCGAATCATACGGAAAAGAAGGTTCTCTGCTTGCTGAACATCCAAAAAAAGATACCTCTGGAATTGACACTGCAACTGGTTCGCTTGGCCATGGCCTTTCAATAGCGGCAGGAATTGCTTACTCTCTGAAATATTCCGGTATGAGAGGTAAAGTATACTGCCTTCTAAGTGATGGTGAATGCCAGGAGGGGTCAACATTGGAGGCAGCGAATTTTGCTGGAAGAATGAGATTGAATAACCTGATTGCAATAGTGGATAACAACAAGCTTCAGGGATATGAACGGACCGAAAACATCCAGAGAATTGACTCTGTTGAAAATAAATTTAGATCTTCTTTCTGGGCAGTAAGCGAGATGAATGGGCACGATTTCATAGATATGCGATCTAAATTTCAAACCATTCCCATAGTAGAAAGTAAACCTTCGTTATTAATAGCGCATACAATTAAAGGAAAAGGAGTAAAGGAAATGGAAGACAGATTAGAATGGCATTATAAATCGCCTTCGGATGATGATGTATATAATTTTATTAAGCAGCTTGGTGGTAATGAATGAGAACTGCATTTGTGCGTGAACTTGAGACTATTATGAAGAATGACAGAAATGCATTCCTTCTCACAGGTGATCTGGGTTATTCCGTTTTTGAGAAGATAAAAGATCAATTTCCAGAGCAATATATAAACATGGGAGTATCAGAACAGAATATGGTCGGTGTATCTGCCGGAATGGCACTTACAGGTAAAAATGTATTTGTATATTCAATAATACCATTTATTGCATTTCGACCGTTTGAACAGGTCAGGAATGATATATGTTATCAGAATCTTGCGGTTAGGCTCGTTGGTGTAGGGGCAGGATTTTCATATTCTGACGCTGGTTTTACGCACCATGCCATAGAGGATTATGGTGTGCTGAGATCACTACCAAACTTGACTATATTGTCCCCTTCGGATCCACTAGAAGTTGTAGCTCACATGAAACAACTTGAACAAATCAAAGGGCCTCTATATTTAAGACTAGGAAGAAATGGGGACCCAGTTCTTCATGATAAGCATAATTCTTTAAGAATAGGAAAGGCTCTAGAAGTGCGTAATGGGGATGACCTACTTTTTGTTACAACCGGAAGCATCTTGGGTAAAGCAATGTCAATAGCAAAACTGCTTGAATCTGAAGGATATACAGTCAAAATATTAGACTATCACACTATAAAGCCTTTTGACAATGAAAGTTTATTAAATAACATAAATGAAAAAATGTTAGTTGTAACTTTTGAAGAACATTTAACGAAAACGGGACTCTATTCAATAGTCACCCAATTGTTAGTGGAGCACGGAATTACAACAAAAATAATTTCGTTCGGAATCTCCGACTCGGTAATTCATGCATCAGGATCGAGAGAATACATGTTAAACCAATTTGGATTGAACATTCAATCGATGTTTGAAAGAGTTGAAAAAGCATTAGAAAAATGAGATAAATATGAGTGAAGTCTTAAGTTTTTTCAAAGGAAAAAAAATACTGGTCACTGGACACACAGGCTTTATAGGTTCATGGTTAACGAAGTGGTTAACCATGATAGGTGCTGATGTTTGTGGTTTCTCCCTGGAACCTCCATCTTCACCTAATCTTTACGACTTATTGAAGTTCAATAAATCAATAAAGGATATAAGAGGGGATATAAGAGATAGGAACTTATTAAGAAGTTGTTTAACTCAATTCAAACCTGAAATAGCAATACATCTTGCAGCTCAACCTCTCGTACTCGAATCTTATATTAATCCTGTGGAAACGTTTGATGTGAACGTTACAGGAACCGTTAATCTCTTTAATGAGCTTAGAAATATCCCCTCTTTGCGAACAATTATTGTTATGACTAGTGACAAAGCTTACCATAACAATGAATGGCCATACCCATATAGAGAGAATGATCCATTAGGAGGATCCGACCCCTATAGTGCCAGCAAATCTTGTCAGGACATAGTTGTTAACTCCTTCCGCGAAAGTGTTTTTTCGGACATAGGAGTGGGTGTAGCCTCAGTTAGGGCGGGTAATGTAATTGGCGGAGGAGACTTTGCAAAGGACAGAATAGTGCCTGACATTGTTAGATCCATCATCAGTGGCGATATTATGAAAATGAGAAATCCCAATTCTATAAGGCCATGGCAACATGTCCTTGAGCCCATCTATGGAATACTTTCTCTCGCAAATAAATTGTATAGAGACATAAAATTATCAGGTGCATGGAACTTTGGGCCATATCCACAACCCGCCATTACTGTAAAAACGCTCGCAGATATCTTCTTGGAATGTTATGGTAAAGGGAATTATGAGATAAAAGAAAATCAGAAATTTAATGAATCAAATTACTTAAAAATTGATATAAGCAAAGCGATAATGCACTTAGGTTGGTTCCCAGTCCTAAAGATAGAGGATGCAATTGCAAAGACCGCTGTCTGGTATAAGGAATATGTCAATAATAAAAAACAATCCGGTGACTTGATAGAACAACAAATTCAAAAGTATATGGAGTTACAGAATATACATGCAGAATAGCCAGGATAATAGACCTGTTCTTACTATAGCAATACCTACGTATAATCGGGCTCTTTATTTAGAAAGGCTTTTAGAAAATGTATTGCCACAAATAATAGAGATTAACTCCCCCGCATTTAAGGTTGAATTACTTGTATCTGACAACGCTTCTATTGATTTTACCCCTCAGATCATAAAAAACTTTCAAGTAAAATACGGATTTATACGATATAATAGGAATAAAGTAAATTTGGGACCGGATGGAAATTTTCTTACATGCGTAAATTTGGCCAAAGGGAAATTTACTCTTCTCATAGGAGACGATGATGTTTTTGTTACAGATGGCTTAAAAAGCATC
>JAKBQK010000501.1 GCA_021835265.1 Thermoplasmata archaeon | reverse complement strand
TTATCGCCCAAACTCTGAAGAGCAGCGGAAATGTCCTGCTCTTGCTTCGAGGATTTAATTTTACGTCCTTGTTGCACAGCCTGAACTTTCAGTTCTTCTTCAAGTCTGCTTTTCAACCAATATTTAATTTCCTTGAAGCTGTTCATAAGCGTTCTATATTCGATTATTTCTCCACTGTTATCTGTTTTACCTTCAAGTAATCTGCTTATAATCTCGTTAGGGTTCTGGATAATTTCCTTATTTCCATCGAAGAACTTCAGAACCCAGTAGAAGTCATCCTTGTTCCTAAAAAGGATAAAAAGTCCATCTCTTTCTGAAAGTTTGTATGATCCTATACCAATTGGTAATTCGCTCAGCCATTTCTCCCCTCTTTTATTCATAATATCTGCTAAAGTTTCTATTGGATCTTTCGTAAACTGCTGGATTTTCTCCTGCAAAACATCCAGTATTTTGGGCTCGTTTCTTGCTATCGCTTCCTGTATTTCAAAATCTCTGGGAGATGCTTCTTCACCGAGTGCTGTTGAATCAATACCAATGGTTCCACTAATGAGTCCTATCCTCTTGTATAGTTTCTTCATCACAGTTAGAAAATGTGCAAGACTCTTTGGATCGTTTTCATCTCCATTCTCTGGTAACACGTTTATCAAAAATATTTCGTCATGCTGTGATCCGATTCTATCAATTCTTCCTGCTCTTTGTATAAGAACAACAGGATTCCATGGGAAATCATAGTTAACAATGTATTGAGCATTCTGAAGATTCTGGCTCTCACTCAAGACGTCTGTGCTGAAGAGATATCCTCCATTCTTCATAAAATCCTTTATAACAGAGGTTTTATCTTTCGCATTTCCACTTCTGTCTATGCACTTAGCCCCGGTTGTCAGCATTACATTTTCCTTCAACATCTCTTTGGCTTGTCTATAGACATATTCAGCGGTCGCAAAGTACTGGGAAAACAAAATGACGCCGTTATTTCCTGACAACTTGATTCTCTGTACGCGAGAGAGCACATTCTGAAGCTTCACATCATGTTCAGGGAGGTTACCAATTATTTCCTTTATGACGGATATGTCACTGTTACACTTCTCGATATAGTTATTTTTTTCTACATCAGTCAGCTTGCACTTTTCCATTAATTCGGAATCTTTTCCGGCAAATATTTCCTCAGGAGAGGGTGGCTTCCATTCCTCATCATCCAAGTACAAATCCATGAGGTCACCCCTCATCCTTGGGGGGACATAATACCCCTTATTCTTTGCGTATTCCTTTGAATTTTCTACGTAGTTAAGCAGTGTTTCCATAGTTGTTTTGAATGCATAAATGCTGCTCTCCAATCGTTTGAAGAAGTTAATTCTCATCACAATCTTGACAAGATCCTTTAGGAATCTTTTCTTATCTTCCATGACAGCAGAAGATATGGGTGTTCCGTCCGGAAGCTTAAGTTCTTTTCCCAATTTATCGATTGCATAATCGTAATAGATGAAATTCAACCTGTCAAAAGATGCATCAATCATTTCATAGTCAATCTCAGTTTCATAGCGAGCCAAGGGATCTTCATCCAGTCTCCTAACTGGGAATTTTAACTTCTCCTCACTCAGAACCTTGGCCAGTTCTCTTGAAGTCCTTACAACGAATCTCCTCAGAATTGCATCAATGTCCACTGGATCATCGTTTCTCCAGGACTTCTGCTGCATGGAAAAATACCCTTTGAGTGAAGGGCTGATATCTGAAATTGAATCATCTCTAAGGTATAACGACAAAAGGGAATAGAGATCCATTAAGCTGTTGTTTATTGGAGTAGCAGTAAGGAGAATAATCTGTTTTTCACCTGAAGCCATTAGGTCACGCAAAGCACCGTATCTATTAGAGCCTGAGGATTTGAAATAGTGTGCTTCGTCAACTATAATGAAATCTTTCTCCCGATAATTCTTAATTGCTTCATTGGGATGTTGGGAAAAATATTCAGAACCTGCTGAATCTATGTGAACATGAGTCTTGTCCATTTCATCATTCCAGGTGGTATCAAGAGCACTCTTTGGCGCAATCAGCAGTGGATTCTTCCCTTCATTTATCGCCATAACTGCGAGGTTTATAGCAACCCTAGTTTTTCCCAGGCCTGTGGAATCAGCTATTATCACTCCATTATAAGTTTTCAGAATCCTTGAGGCCTGTATAGTAGACAGAACCTGATGAGGGAACAAAGTCTTCATGAGATTGTTGGTTCTTGCTTCATCAAGTTGTGGACGGTACACTTCATATAGCGCCTTTGCCAGAACTTCGTAAGGAGTATGGGTTACTACGTAATTCTTCAGAAGTTCAAGGAATTTCGATTTGAAATCAACTGAATTTGTATCATCCCAGAGTGAAAAGAACCACTTGACAAGCTCTTTCAACCCTTCTCTGTCAGTTGTAAGCATATTAAGTTCTCTATTTCCTGCAAGACCACCTCCGGTAAAATTGCTAGAACCCACTGCCGCAAATCCACTTGTAACTTCATGAAAAGATGGAGATGCCCCCATATATGCCTTCCCGTGGAAAAACCGCCCTTTCACTCTCCTAATCTCTACGTCAGGTTTGTTGAAGTATTTCACAGCATCACTCAGACGGGAAAAGTAATTTCCATCATCTTCATTTTGCATAATCTCATTCCCAAGTATTTCTTTCTCCACTGCCCTGAAGTCGTCATCAAATTCTTCAAGCTTTCTAATTGCTTCTTCTTCGAACTTCACGCTTTCTAAGGGCTCACGGCCTAATAGTAACTTCAACGGTTTATTCGTTAACCCATCACCCACTGCCTTGTAGCCAGCCAGGTTAAAGTATGCGGAAGCTATTGCAACCTCTTTTACGTTGGAAAATTCGGTATTTAAAATTGCCGATAAAGTTTCTTTGCTGTTGTCAATTATCTTAGTCATTTTAAGGGCCTTCCCGTTTCAAAGGTCTGTCCGCTTTGATTAATCTATCATCTACAAGTTCTTTGAACTCGTTGTAAAATTCATCTAATTGAATTTTTTTGATTCCAATGCGATTTATGATATCTTGGTCCAGAGCCTTTCTGTCATCCATTCCAATTTCTTCGAAGTATCTCATTACTTTCCTTTCAAGTTCTATATTTATAGATGTTAGGTCTAATTTTCTTAAATCTGGAACTGGTATTTTATTGTAATCGTCAACCATTATCTCACCTACGCCACCACCTAATCTTCTTAAATATAATTCTATTGTAATATAGAAAATTGTCGAATTCAGATATTTAACCAATCCCATGATATCGGAATGAAGAGTGTACAATGTATGGTCACATATAACAGGATGATCAGAATATGGTATGAAAAATCTATCCATTATGTACATTGGGAGAATTATTTCGGATGGCGTTAGCTCATTTAAGGAATACCATTTCTTTCTTCCAGTCACTGATGATACATTATTATAGCCGACAATTTTATCATTTTTTCCTCTTATTGCGACAGTTTTATTCTCCCCCCATTCAATATATTTTTTTGTAAACTCACCTGGGTTTTTGGTGTAGAGGCATAACCTATCAGAAGATTCAATTTTATATGAATACAGATCCCTTGTGGTTCTTATTAGTGATTGAGTGTCAGATTGATTTATTACAAATCGCTCCTTTCCTTCATTTTCTATGTAAATCAAGCCTTGTTCTTTCAATTCCTTCGCATTCCTAACTTTGATACCCCATTTGTCAAATTTCTCCGGATTAGTGAGATAATCTGCCTCATACAGGGATGAAACGTCCTTCATGTAAAAGAAATCATTTGCACCTGTTTTAATTCCGAACTTTATTTCAGCAAAATTATCAAGACTGTGAGTCAACTTCGGCAAAATCTCTTTAAGAAAGAAATCAGGTGCACGAAGATAGAACCACTTGCCTGGCTTGAGTTCAGTCCTTTCTAAAGGAATTCTGCGAATGACAGATTTCGATGCGTAACTTTCCAGATAAGTGAAATCAATGGGGCCACTTTGCATGTCATTTCCGTAAACAGTTATAATTGTGTTGACATCTGCTTCAAACGACCTGTTCCTTTGCCCATATATAGATACCAGTCTGCTTTTCAGATGACTCTGAAGTTTCTCCCCATAAGAGGTCTCAAGCCATTTGTCCGACGATATTACGGAAACAATGCCATTTTGTTTCAATAATCTGAGGGCTCTCTGGAAGAAATAAACATAGA
>JAKBQK010000504.1 GCA_021835265.1 Thermoplasmata archaeon | reverse complement strand
ATGTTTCTTCTACTGTTCTCAATCATGCATCTATTCTTGGATTTATAGATTATAACTGGAAACTGCCTGCGCTGAACAGATTTGTTTCTCTGAGCAATATCCCGCTGGATATGTTCAATTTCAATACCCCGTACCAATCCGGCAATATTCGAAGAACTCCCATGCCTGTTTTGACAAACAAAGAGTTTCAACTGCCATCTTCCCCTGTATTTTCTCTTGAAATAAATCCTCCTTCCCTGTCGTCCATGTTTCCGCTGCCCCTGCAGATTCCAATTCATAAATTGCCCTACAGCAGAAGTGGAAGCAGTACATTCAACCTTTCTCAGGTAAGTTCCAGTTTGTATGTCGAATCTGATCAATCATATGTACCCTGGTACGTAACAGACCAATTTATGATTGCCAGTTCCGCGCTTTCCATATTCATAGCTGCTATTGCAGGTATTCGGATGAGGAGGAGAATCAAATGAGGATTCCGCCTAAATATCTGTTTCTTTTCGCGCTTGCTTTTGTTAATACATCTCTCGCCGGGTTGATTCTGTATATAAGCCCTGTCTTGTCATATGTGGGTTCTGTTGATCAGATACCCATAATTATTGAGGGCCTATTGACAGGTGCATTATTCTCTTCTATGGCGGGTTTTTTCCTGTCTCTCGTTTCAAAGGTGCAAAAGATAAATTTAATACTTTCAATAATAATCTCTGTTCTTTCCTTTTCCATAATAATGATAATTTATTTCATTGATACCCCGCTTCCTAATTCTTCAGTTTTCCTTGGATCTTTTGCATCAGAATCATTTATCATGATCTTCATTGAGATGTATTATGGCTCTACTGGATATACCAGTGCAAAAAAGCGTTTCTTTTCATCCATTCTGATGCTTATATTCAACATTCTTGTTTTTATCATTATAGCTTTCATATATCTGGATTTTGGGGAGTCCGATTTTCCATATATTCTGGAGGCAGTCATTGTTGTTTCTATTGTTTCCATGATACCATTCTCAGGATTGCAGAATATCTTCACATACCCTTCGAAGAAATGAGGTTGGAATATCCATAGATGCTGTCACATCCTCCCCCAAGCTAACACAGGGGACTTCCCACCTCGGCGACTGGGGGTGTTATTACTGGTAGAGTTCCAATCTCCATGGACTTAAAAGATGGTACTTTTCCTGCTCTCAACAAGGAGTAATCCCCTCGTTATATCTGTCTGGTACATTTTTTTAGAAGTCGTTGTTTGAAAGTAGTTGAGATCGATATTGAAAAGATGTATACTTAACCAAAATTCATATGGTGAAGAAATGGCGGATTCCAGGTTTTCAAAATTTGCTAAAGTGTATTTGAGTCTATATATCGATACCTATATATAGACAGTAGACATATACAGATGAGGTAATGCAAATGGAAAGAATGCATGAAGGAAGATGTGGTTGTGCTGGTAACAAGATGGGTATGAGAAGACACATGAGCGAAGACTTCGAGGATCTGGAAGACTACAAGGAAGAACTTGAAGAACAGATCATGGTTCTTCAAAAAAGGCTTTCAAGGATCAACAGCAAAGAAAAAAGCAAAGTTGAGTAGTCGAAAGTACCTGAACCATAACAGGTTGGATTTCGATTGGGAATGTCAGTTCATCTCTTAATGAGAATGGAATTCATATTTCCAGAGATCTAACTTAAATTTTTTTTTCCAAAAGAAATTAATGTAAAGAGAGATTGCGAGTAAATATGAGAGATAGATGCAACTGCAGATGTGGCCCCTTTAGTATTAATATGATACCGCCGGGTATACTCAAACCTTTAATTTTAAAAATATTGGAGCAGAGAAATATGCATGGATATGAAATCATGCATGAGATTTCGATTCGCACGAAAGGCTTATGGAGGCCAACTCCCGGATCAATATATCCTGCTCTGAGTTCACTGGTAGAGGAAGGATATGTTCAGAGGGAAGAGCAGAAGCAGGGAGACAGACAGAAATTTGTTTACACACTTACAGAATCTGGTATGAACGCTATCAGTGATCTGGGCAAATTCAAAGAAGAGTGGAAAAGCGCTCTGGATTCTCTCGTAAATATATGGTAAGTTAGTTCTATTCAAAATAAGAATCTTCAATCATCCTCAAATAAACATAAATAAGAGATAGCAGAGATATTATGGAACCCGCCATTACTATTATGTAGTCGTACCCGGTTATATATTGAGCAAGGGCAGCTGGCATTATCATGAGATGATTCATTGTTTCGATTATGAGCATTGAATACTGGAAAGGGTTGAAATATTGAATTGATGCCATAATAGAATTTATTGCGCTTACAGAACTGGAAAACACATTCTTCGAACCATCAAATATGATCTCCATAATTGTGAATGCTGTTACCCATGCGATTTCAATAATGGTGGATAATACCATAATTAAGTTTCTTGATTTTTCGGGATTTTTTGAAAGAGATCCAATGGAATAAATGACTGCCATGAAAACTGTGAGGAAGAATGCTGAAGCAATGATGGATATGGGATAAGCTGCAAAAGGTTCTGTATGAGTGTAGAAAGAATATGCTATGATTGATCCTATACCAATTATGAGGCCGGTGCCGACTGGTATAATGGAGTGTATTATGGGTTCTTTCAGTGAAAACAGGCTTTCTCTTGCCGAGGATGGTTCACCTTTTTTTGTCTTAATTTTCGGTGGAGTGAAAAATATCCCCGTAAGGATGATTATGGGGATTATGAAAGAAACCTGAAATGTATCATTCAATATTATTTGATTGTAATTCTTCTGCATATCAGTGAGATTTGTGACTTCACTGCTGTTAATAAAATAGAATTTGGTGAATTGTCCACCTACGATGAACTGATAATTTTCGTTCCTGGTAAGATAGTTTGAAATGGGGATGATTATATTTGTAAAATTCTGGTAGGTTCCCAGAAGTTTTTCCTGTGGATTTTCTCCGTATGGAATGGTTTGATTGCTCTTATAGCAGCTTAAGGTAACGCAGGAGACATAATTTCTAATAGATGATCCAGGTATAAAATAATAATGAACCATTATTGCTGGTTCGTTTGGATCAGATGGTGATTGCACCATAGCAGAAAAGTAATCAGCTTCGCCACCTAAACTATAATAATCATTAGAAATACTATTAAAATTGTGCGTTCCAAAGATTGTAGAGTATGATAATTTAGATGCATTGAATGAATTACCGGGAGATTGGGCACAGTCGGAGCAATAGGGCTCATATATAATAGCGCACCCATTTTGGTTAGTTACATTTAGACACGTTCCCGAATAAAGAATCCCTAATCCTTTTACTGGCTCTCCAAACTGATTATATACATAAATTGGAACTCTGTGATATGAATTTGTAGACCCAAGAAAAGGCAATATGGCGACATTTATTTTTGTTGTATCTGTATGCTCTTCTTGAAAATTATAGAGGGAAAAAATGGATGCTGAAAGAACAAAGACAAGAGATATTGCAACAATCTTTCTCGTCTTATGCGATCCAAACATTGTGATGATAAATGAGAGAGGTTTAAAAATGTATTCACCCTCAAACGGTTGGAAATGGTGCTTTCATGTCAAGTAAAACTCCATGATCGATGAAATTATTGAAAAGGCTTGTTATGACATCGTAGACCTCTATTTTCTTCTCCACGATCTTGATGCTGTATATCTTTACGAGATTGTGAGTCATAGGATCAAACATATAGTCTCCCACCTTGAGATGATCAGGGTTGATGACCCACCCTTCGAACGATGAATTTACAATATAAATCGGTTGATTTGTTAATGTAACCCTTAAGAATCCATTGTTGATCGATATTGTAGCATTGTCGAAAGTGCTGTTTTTATAAAGAAGCTTTCCCAGCGACATCTTTCCAGAAGTGTAGTTGTATTCGTATACCTCTGTTCCTATCTTAATTGACTGTATGGGTCTATATCCTTTGGCCGTAAGAATCATTGAACCTTTTGCTACGCACCCTCCTCCTCCAAGATTTGTCTTCGGGTCATTGCACGGTCCACCGTTCACATATCCATAGTTGTAATAACTGTTTATGTAGGTTGCTGTCCAGGTATTTGTTTGCGTATTCATATCATTATTAATATTTTGATCCCCGTAGTATTGCGATAAATAATAATAATCGTATTGCCCATTATCGTAAAAAGTTGAAACAAAATTCTGAGATGTTCCATTATT
>JAKBQK010000502.1 GCA_021835265.1 Thermoplasmata archaeon | reverse complement strand
AAAAAATATTTCTTATATCATATCGATACTCCCTAATGCAAAATCGTTCCTATTTCTCAATAGATATAAATTATTATGACCTAAAATTTCTTTACTTATGACAAAGTACCCGTATATTAGTTATAAGATCCACTTTTCCAACGGAGATTTTTTCACAGAGCTTTTCCTCTTTTAAAATTTTGGAATTCATTATAAGTAACTGTTCCCCCCTTTTGAGCGATTAAAGATATTAAGCCACTGTTTTTAGCGCCATGATATAAGAAATATTTTTTGACTTCCCCTTTTATTCCTAAGAGGGCAAAATCAAGCATATATTGTTTATTAATAATCCCTATTATGTATAAAATCGTAATAATGGAGAATACTATCATTATTGCTTCCGCAAACTGCAATGATAAACCCGATAATGGAATTGCAAGGACTAGTGCAAATATTAAGGAATAAATAAATATAGAAAAAATTATCCGTCTCCAGCCAATTTGCTTGTTCGGCAAGTTTACTTCCACAAATACTAACTCATATGGATAGCTTTGATCATTTATTGTAAGATTATTGGGAGTGAATTCTATTTTCATGGGTTCCCTATAGACCACCTATTACCGCGAGGTAACCTTCCATGAAAGCTGCCAAAGTCGGGGCGAGTACCGAAGAATCAGCTACAATGGCTGCAACCTCTGCACCGGATGCTCCTGCGTCCGCAGCTTCTTGTGTGGCCAAGGTTAAGGCAGCTTGAGCAGAATAACCCTTATATATTGCAAAGAATAAACCAGCGGAAAAAGCTATTAAAGCAGTGTATGTCAGTGGTTGCGTGTGCAGAGCATAACCTAACAAGTCGCCAATAGAATTAATTATAAATCCTAATCCAGCAGCATTAATTGCGTTGATAAAAGACTGTAATAGATTGCCATGAGATGGGCTCCACCATGCAAAATAATAATATGCGAAATTTTCATTTTGCATCTGGACATGACCTGGTTCGAAATAACTTACAGCAGTTCCAACTTCATTCATTATCATAGAACCGCCAAATACTGCGTAAAACCCAAAAAACATTGTTGTTACGAGTATTACAGATATGACTAAACCAATTCTTTTCCTGTTGAACTTCCTTTGTTTCACACTTGCTGTATTTTGTATTCCTTGCGAAATCATGAAAATATCTTGTTTATCATGATTCCGTACTGAGACTGCACTTGCTATACGACTATTGCGTATCAAGAAATTTCCACTTTCCGACATGTTTTTTGGTATAGAGTAGATATATATAAGACTTTTAATAGAAACACTATGGCGGCAAAAGCCTATTAGCATTCTCATCATTTTAAGCTGATTGTGCCAGTTCTATTCTCCTTGCATTAGCTTCTTCCATTAGATCGTCTGAATAGGGATCGTTTCTCACTGTTCCAGATTTGAGGCTTTCTTTTCCTTTGTCCACAAGCTCAAGGATCTTCTTTCTTGTCATTGGCCGAATCATACCCTTCCTCAACCCTTCTTCTCTTTTCTTTTCCATAAAGTCTTTCAGTTTGCCAGTGCCTGCTTTCTGTGGTATGCCTATGGGAAACAGGACATTTATCTTGTGAGCTCCAGTCTTTACATCCCTTCCAAAATATTTCCATTCTGTTTCCGATCGGACTATGGTTGAAAAAAAAGTACCGATTTCATTAAGCAGGAATGATTACGCTTTTTTAAACTATATACAACAAGGAATCCTCTATTCAGGAGCCCCTATTTCAAAAGCTTTTGATTTTAGTGATATATTAAAGGCATGTGTGACACACTCCGTATTAAAGATTTTAGGCGACTGGGAAAATGAAGGAATAAAAACCGTTAAAGAATTCCTAAGCGAAGTTGGTATAACAGATATCAATTTGCCTAAAACTGATGAAGAATTCACCCTCCAACTGAAATTGAGTCTTAGGAAGTCTATTATCGATAATTATCTGTCAAAAATTGACTCTGAATCTGTTTCAGAAAAAAGGAGCCAGTTAATAAAGGAGTTTGGAGCTGAATCGCTGGGATCAGAGACCCCAAGGGAGCCAGGCATGTCAAATTTTATCCTCAAACTTAAGGGTGATGAAATAAACACATTCGATGAACTAAAGCTTGTCATAGAGAAATTTAAGAAAAGCACGGTTTCATATTCCGAGATGACAAGAGTGCTCTTTAGAAATACATTCATAAACGTGGAAAGGGATGACATCTCCAAGCAGGTCGAGAGATTTGGTTTGCTCTCTTCATTCTATATCGGCGGAATTTACGGATTTAACCCTGTAGAGTCAACATTGCTTCGCTACCATTTTGATGGGGGAAAGGGCCTCCCAAAGATTTCTAAAGAGGGTCTGGAAAGATTAGGGCACGTATTTAGTGATGAAATTTTATTCAAGATTTATATAAAAGAGGTAAAGGATGAGTTATCGAAAGAATTCACTGTACCATCAGAAAGCCGCAGAATTTACAAAAAAGAAAAGAAAAACACCCACATACTTGTCGCAAGTCAGAATAAGCTCTTGGATGAGAAATATCGAAGTTCTGTGATACATTCAGTTGGCTTCCACTCCATATTTCTAGGTTACTTCCTTCTTTTCATGGAATGGTTTTGGGATCAGCATAAGCTCCCTCTTTTAACTTCGTTTCTAACCGCTAGGAATGAAACAGAATATTCCTTCATACAACCACAACTTTTTAACGCCCTTTTGAGATTTGAACTAGAGATGGAAAATCTATTTAAGTTCTCAAAAGAATACAGAAATAAACAAATTGCATAAGCTTTCATTGTTACAATAATTAGAAAGGAATGGATAAAATGAAAAACAAAGACTAATTAGTTTTTATCAGTAAAAGAGGCCATAGAAGTTTAGGAAAAAATGACCATTTTCATGGTTTGCTTAAATATATGATACTACGCAACCCCAATGTTTCAGCGGGCCTGGTGGGATTTGGACTCTATATGGTTCTATAAAGTTATATATCGTATCTGTATTATCACATGATCAACATGGGAAAGAACAGGTATGGTTATCTCTTAGAAAATAAGGAAATTGCACGGTGGAAACATTCTGTAGATAGTGGTTCTAAGATCACTGGAGACGTCTATTTTAGACGGTTAGGATCATTCTGTAATTATATTCAAAAAACACCCGATCAACTTCTGAAAATGAAAGATAAGGCATTAGCAGATATACTTGACGATTATACTATGTCTAAAGAGAAAAATGGAAATGCCGGTTCTTACATACAAAGCACAATTAAAGCAGTCAAATCATGGTTAACATTCAATGGGATCAAATTACCGCGTCAAATTAAGGTCAAAGATTCCGGAAAAACACCAACATTATCAGGGGAAAGAATACCTACACCTGAAGAGTTAAAAAGAATATTTAATGCCGGGGATAGCAGGGAAAGGACAGCATGTGCCATAGTAGGTTTTACAGGCGTAAGAATAGGCGTCTTAGGGAATTACACAGGCACAGACGGGTTAAAAATAAAGGATATACCTGATCTGAAAATTGTGGGAGATCAGATAACTTTCCAAAGAATACCGGCACAGATAAGAGTTAGAGAAGAGCTATCAAAGTCAGGAAAGAAATATTTTACATTTTTAGGTCAGGAAGGTTGCATATATTTGCAAAATTATCTTATTGAAAGGATCAGATCAGGAGAAGTAATAACACCTGAATCTGCAGTTATAACACCAAGTAAGTTAGCATATAGATCCAAGCACCATATTACAACTATAAACATTGGGGATCTAATGAGAAATGCTATCAGAAATGCAGGATTTACATGGCGTCCTTATGTATTACGGGCATACTTTGACAGCAGGCTTTTACTAGCCCAGGACGAAAGGTTGATCCAGAGGGACTACAGGGCATTCTTTATGGGTCATGTGGGAGATATTGAACACAGATATACTCTGAACAAAGGACGGTTATCTGAAGACCTTATTGAAGCAATGAGATCGGCTTATGAGAAGTCAACTAAGTTCCTGGAGACTGAACGCAAAGGATTAACAGAAGAGGAGGTAGAAAATAAATTCAGAACTGAATTATTGATAATGTCAGGATTTTCTGAAGGGGAGATTAAGGAAAAAAATCTGCTTAATATGAACGCAGAAGAAATAACAAAATTGGCACGTGAAAAAATCTTTGGAATCAGCAGGAAAGATATATCAGGTCAGATTCAAAAAGATAAGCAGGAAATGA
>JAKBQK010000133.1 GCA_021835265.1 Thermoplasmata archaeon | reverse complement strand
CTGAATTTCCGTTACAAATGCTTCGGGTTGGTCTAATATTGAGTTCCTTATTCCATAACTGAATAGGACCAGGATGCGCCGTAATCATTGCAACTTCTTTTATCATACCTACAATAATTCATGCCCCCTGTGCCGGATTAAATGTACAAAACGATTGAGCCTCTCATAATCTTATACAACTTCGCACAGCATATAACGAATAACACAAGGTCTTATGGACAGTCATTCGTCGAATTTGTAATTTAGCCAAAGTATTAAATACTCGGAATTTATAGTTTATCGGATGGGCAAATCTGCAAAATTCGCTATAGTTTTCATCGTCGCGGTTATAGTTATAGCTACTGGATTTCTTTACGAGACTGGAAGGTTAAGTTTGCCCAGCACCGGTAAGATCTCTACGCAGTATCCTACTACCTCTCCCCAATACAACTCCCCTAACGTTGTCAGTTCCAATCAGGTAAACAAAAGCGTTGGCGGCAGCTGGACTCAGACAACAGGGACTACAGGTACATCCAGTAATGCATCTGCTGGAATCGGAATATTGGAAGGCGATGGTGGTTCATATTTTTCATCTTATTCGTCAACTCCTCTTACAACCTATGTCCTGCCCGGATATAGTCAACTTGTTAATAGGATGCCATTCCTTTCGTTTTCGGGTTCAAGCCATAGTTCCGGGAAGGCAACTTCATACGTTTCAGCGCCTACGTCTACCTCGCCTTCCGTTTCGGGTATAACATCTCTCGAGTTGGCTGTTTTTCAACCTGTCAGTGGAACAGGAATCGTGACAGTAGGTTACATCTCGGAGAGAAATCAGAGTGAAGTAAGCCATATTTGGGCAGTAATCAATGATAGTGCACAGAATTCAACAACCAGCAACGTAACATTGGGATTTACGTCGTCTGGAACGCCATACGTATATGCTTTCGTAAAGTCGAATGAATTTATCGGATTATTTTCAGGGCTGAACACCACAAGCGATTTTGTAAACGTTATGATTTCTGTTTATTCTCATGACTTAATCCTCGTGCTCCACCTTTCAACCGTAAACGTTAGCAAAAGCTCCATTCTGTCGCTAATGAACAGTGAGGTGACGATATTAAAGAACCCCGCTCCATCGCCTTCTCACTCGATTTTTTTAAATTCCTCACAAATTGAGGGTCAAACAGGTCTTTTAGAAACTAATTTCCTCCAGGTGGATGTGAACATACAGAACGCTTCGTCTTTATTCAGAGAATTTGTAAATACGTCAAATACTGCGACTACACAATCCGAATCTGCATATCTTAATGATGCACTTTCAAATTTGTCTGCCATAGCATTTTCCGCTTATGGAAATGGAAGTGGTAACAGCACACTAATCGGCTTAGCTAAATTCAACAATTATTATAACGCAACACTCTTTAACGCTTTATTTGCTATATTTCCAAACACTCAGCAGTTTGTAAATTTAACATATAATGGCTCAAGATATATCTTCTTAAGTGCGAATACAACTGAAGGTACAATGAATGACCAAAGTTACGTAAACGTATCATTGATGTTTTTCGATTACAAATCTTATATTGGGGTAATAGAAATAGAGGACGTAAATGGAAAGCTTGTATCCCAGTCAGGGATGAAGGTTCTGCTTGGAGATGAGATTTCACTCCTCTAATTATTTCCATATTTCACTGATGCTTTTGGATTCAATCACCTTTGATTCCCACTGGAGACACTTAACCTCATTATTTCGTTTTCAGTCTTTACGCAAAACCAAACTTGGATGTGCATGGTACTTTTGTGAGGTATTTAATTGTCAGTCTAAGATTTGTTCTTACTGGTTGAATGCTTTTTTATATTCAAATTCAGCCTGTGTCATTTTCTCTATACTTTTTATTTTAATTCCTCTTTCTGAGATCGTTCTAAAAAGATCGTTAAGCTCGCCCTCATTCTCAATCAATACAGCAATCTTGCCTTCAGCGAGCAATTCAGTCTTGAATGTTCGCAGAGCAACCGAATTGGCAGATCTGTCTGTTTGAAGTATCAGAAAATATCCTTCTTTGTTTATTATAAAGTCTCTTCTTATCTGACCATTAATGAGAAAAATAAGCCTGTCACATATTTTACCGATAATATCTAGTTCATGAGACGTTATTATAATGAGCCTATTACCATCGTCCCTCAGCTGATTTATCAAACGTTGAAACATAGATACTCCTTCTGCATCCATGTTGTTAGTTGGCTCGTCTAGAATAATTATGTCCGGAGAACCTACAAGCGCAAGACCGATGGAAAGCCTTTTTTTCTCTCCTGATGAGAGATCCCTTATTTGGATATCCTTTTTTGACATCAGGCCGACTTGGTTCAGACTTTTGTCAATTTCGTCCTCGTTTCCATTTTTACCATTCCTCAATTTATAGGCAAGTTGAAGCATATCGTAAGAATTTACATACGAGTATAGATGGGGGTTTTCAATGAGTGCACCGATTTTTCTGACGCACTTTTTGTGGTTTTCCACAATATTGACTCCATCAACAAAGCTTGATCCCAAATACCCTTCGATGCATCCTGAAATAATTTTGAGAAGGGTTGACTTTCCGCTTCCATTTGGACCAACCACACCAACAACAGAATTGGAAATGTTAAGTTCGGGAATATCTAAAACAGTTTTTCTCTTTATGATCTTGCGTAAATTCTTGACTGAAATTGAGCTTATCTTACTTCACCTCTTCGCATAAAGACGGAATAGAGGATAAACAAGAATGCAACGGTGTAGGCAATCTGTATATAAATTAAGAGCAGTTCTGAGTTAAAACTTATACTGGATAGAGAACCGGTATATACCATGAAATATGGTTCAACATTTAAAAAGACAAGATAGGCCAATCTTTGTGCATTCGTAATTATAAAACTGTCATTTAACCCACTCATGCTTGATATCAAAAGTGATATAACGTTAGTAATTAGAAGAAAAAACAAGATAAACCCTAAAGGCCCATAATCTCCTTTCTTGATGACGCTGCTGAATACCATGGCAGCAATAGTGTCTGTGAATATGATTAAAATCATCACTGTGACATAGTTCAGAAAAGCGAGGGGTGGGAAACTCCTGAAAATAAGCAGGTATGTGATAAACTGCATCGCAATAAAGACAAGTACTGAAATGATAGACGCGACAAAACTAGAGAGGATTTTTGAGAATAGATATTCTTCCTTTGATATTGGCATTGTCATAAATTGATAGATATTTTTTGACTCTAAATCTGAGGATATTGAAGTGGACGCGAAGAACGCAACTGCTAAGACTGGCAGGTAAATGGCTATACTCGCCCAGGCAAAGTTGTATATGTCTTCTAGGATCTGCTTTGGATAGTGTATTATTTTTATTGAGCTAGGGACAAATTCACTGACTATGGATTTCAGGAAAAAAATTGAAAGCACAGACATAAGCAGGCCCAATAAGAAAAATAAGATAATAATATACTTGAAAGCGCTTGATTTCCTGTAATTCTTGAGGAAAAAAACAGCCATGCTTTTGGAGTTCCAGATCATTTGGTTTGTCAATGTATCACCAGAGTCATGAAGAGTTCAAGATTAATGTAAGTGAACTCGTAAAAGAAATTTCCATGGTTCAATGTAAGAAGCAATCCATTATCAGGCAAAGGCAAAACTGAGCTGTTTGCAGGAAGAATATATCCCAGAATGATGAATAGTTCGAAGCTGTTTATCCTGTCGTTAAGGTACAGATGGACTTGCATGGATTTGCCAGAAATGTTTCCGGAAGCGAAATAAAAGTACTGTGATAACGGATGTATGATTTCAAAAGAGAAAAGGTTGTTATTCAGTATTGGGCTCAGTTCAAATGAGTTGATGAAAGTGTCCTGATAACTGGACGCAAGAGACACTTTTATTGCATCCAAACTTCCCATAATCATTATTCCTGACTCTGGGTTTGCAATATATTGATAACCATGGATTCCTAAGGATGTGTTCTGTCCCAACATTCTATCGATAAGGCTGAAACCACTGAAACTGAACGTACTGTTTTCTGGGATGCTTATGATTGGCACATTATAAATAACCAATGAAACGTGTAGGTTTAGTTGGGAGCTGAATATCTTAAATAGGTTTGATTTCTCCACGATTAAATTCTGTCCGAAGATGATTGCTCCGTAATAGTTACTTCCAGAGAAAACGATCACGGTGGTATTATCATAGGTTCCTCGC
>JAKBQK010000250.1 GCA_021835265.1 Thermoplasmata archaeon | reverse complement strand
TACAGGTTCGGCTCGCTGAAAACGTTGTTGACTATGAAAACATATTCAGCTATAAAGCTGTCAAGGCTACTACCAAAACGAGCTGGATTTCTCTTCGAAAGCGTCTTTACTTGTATCGTATGTGAATTCGATCCCTTCTGATCGTATATAACTACGTCAACCCCTCTGGCATTGCGGGAGGTGGGCATGGCATTCCACCCTCTCTTGCTTAACGCATAGCAAACATAATAGAGGCCAGCGTTTCCAACCAGTTGATTTCTGCCAGTACCATTATCCTTATCAGTATTGTTCATCATCACTAAATTATTAGGATTCTATTTAAAATATTCTGTGTATTTTGTAAATATATGAATCCCTTATTCTTTTATATTCCGCGCTAAGCGAAGCGGCATGGTGCGCAGAGAGCACTTTTCAATAAGCTCGCCGAAAGCAATTTTTTGGGATACAAAATGCTAATGGAAAATACGAACAAATTCTTATATATCTCTTTTCACTATTATATTTCTCTCAAAAGTATCAGAACTAACCGTAATAGAAACGGCGTTGGTATGGTAGTTTGATAAAGATGCGAAGGCAAAAGGAATAAAAAAGATGAGTGGAGAATTAAAAAAAGAGGTGATGGTATGATGGGCGGAAATACTGAGCATCCATAGACGGGAGGTAATCTTCTTTGAAGGTAATTGATTCTGTTAAAGTAACTACCATTGGCTTTAAACTTTTTGATTTAGATTTTGAAAAACGACATAGGAAGATCAATTTACTTGATCTTTTATTAAGTGTTTTATTTGATGGTTCAGATAATCCATTAGAGTCATTCCGTGTTAATTATGATTTGAACCAAAGTTCATATGAAGAAAACAAACATGATATTTATACATTCGTCACTAAGGGTATAAACACAGATGACGATTACTCCATAAGGATAGCTGATAGGAAGTATAATGATTTAACTAAGAAAGGTAGAGAGGGATTTGTTCATATTAAATTAGGTGAAATCGTAAGTATCCCTGTTATTTTTGCTCAGAAAACTCAAAAGGGGGAAATTAAGATTGAGGCCTTTTTGCATGTTGACGCAGAAGGTCTATATGAAGAGAGAAAAAAGATTAAAAGTATAGCTAGTGCTTCTTTCATAGTCTCTCTGACCCAGGGATCACAGAATGACTTTCTAAGAACAAACATAAGGCACACATTTGTTGATATAGATGACGAAAATATTAACAAATTTGAAGGGTTTGCCAAGAGAGCGGCAGAATCCGTAAAAAAGGAAACAAAAAATATGCGCGATTGGGACTTTCTGATGATAGAGAGGAAGCCAGATCATAATTTCGTACAGTTAAGAATATACCTATTGTGGTATATCTGGGAAAGATTTCTGAAGATGTATAGGACTCAGGCATACAAAGATGAAAAAAATAAGGCACTCAAAGGAAGATATATTTCTGGATGTCGTTTCATAAGATCTATAGATGATCTCATAGGCTTTTTGTCTTTCAATTCAGTTTCTGTTGCATTTGAGAACAATGGAGGAAGTAATGAAGAATTACGTGCTGATATTGAAACTTTCTTCAGATTTAATTTTAATAATCTAGGAAGTCTAAGTAATGAGTGGCTAGATTTGTTGGCAGATATATTTGCAAAGAGAGAGGACATAACTAGCTTGTTATTTCCCCATATAAGTTTATTTCTCCAATCCTTTGGGTAATTCTCTGGCCACTCATCTTCGGGAAACAGAGAAGTGTTTATGCCACCCTTGGACCTTGGCTTGTTAACTGTTTCAACGACCTAAAACGGTAAATTAGTGTAATCTATCGGAGTCTTCTGCCCTAATTCAATTTTCTTATACTTGTTGTGCCATAATAGTTGAACGTATTTTTCATCTTTTTCCATACTCATAGCCTCTTTCTTAACTCTGTGGATACTATTGATTCATCTGATAATAATATTTGTGACTCCATAGTATAGTATCTACCAATCTTATTCTTTATCAATGTGATTAATCCGAGGTTTTGTAATTAATTTACGCTCTGGAAAAACTTTGATTTACTCATCCCCATTAGAAGTATATTGTCATTGTTTGATACCTCTACATCGCCTAATTTTTACCGATGGGGTTTAGGATGGATAGTTTATTTATGAGGTCTGATGGAATTAGAATTAGAGGCATAAAGGATATTCAAAACATGCCTCAAAACGTAGAACCACTTACATAGTCTTACGTTAAAAGTAAGTAAACCGATTCCAATCCAAAATTCCGATTCGTTCAGGGCTTCGCATATAACGTAAGAAATCATACATACATAGTTTAGAAGTTTAAAGTTAGTAATTACATGAGGGTTGCCCATGTTATGTATATGTATAGGCGAAATGGAAATTCATAAAGATGATAAGAATGATAAGAGAATAACTAAAATATGCCGTATTATAAAGGAAAATTGATGTATTATAATCTGTCATACAGTGATAAGAAATGATAAGGTTATATAAGAATTGGAATTATCCATATATGGTTAACTCTTATGCGCCTCTAAAAAGAAAATATAATGAACTTCTATTAAAGAATCAAGAACTTTTAAACCAGTTGGAAGAAATGAAAAACGATGTTCTTCCTGTTGGGATGGAAAAATATGCACCATCATTCCTCTTTACAAACACGGCAACAAATGAAGAACTCTATTCATATCTGAAAGAGAATCCATCAGCTTCCAGATTCATATTCAAGAAATACACTGCAAACCAATCCTTTATAAAAGAATTAGTGGATCCAGAAAACCCCATCTATCTGGAAGGTGTCGCAGATAATCTCAAGGAAATATATCAGATAAAGGAAGAAATGGAGAATGTTGAAAGACTAAGATCTGAAAAAGGAAAACTCAACAATGAGATTTCAAAGTTACGAGATGAGATTAAACTTGTCGAGGATGAGTATGATGTCATTCATGACAACCTCGAAAAAATAAGGAAAGAGGATGAGGAATATAGCAGACAGAGAACAAACATACGAACAGATAAGGGTCTGGAGATGCTGGAACAGAATCTTAAGGAGGTTACAACATTCCAGAACACATTCCTGGACAAATGGAACAAATATTTCAGTGGAAATCCAACAGCAATAGGAATGACCATGGACAGAAATGAAATAAATCTGATGAGTAATATTAACAGACAACTAAAGGAAATGATGGAAAAGATTCACACAGAAGACTTCCTTTCTGCAGAGAATCTGGATCAATACCATCAGGAACTTCTGGATAAGATGAAAGCAGAAAAGGATAATGCATTGAAGGAAATGAATGCCTTCATGGCACATAACCCAAAGAAGCTATTGAGTAAAATATTGAATGACATAGATGTGTCTGTGAGGAAAATTAACGGTGCTCCTGATGATGTAGCCGGAGGATTCTATCTAAACAAGCTCACAGGTGGGATGGTTAAAGGTAATTTAGAGGAAAGCATGAAGTACATCAACCATCTGCTGGATCAGGTGGAGAATAGGAAGAGGCAAGGCAGTTAAAATTATTATTGTGAATGAAGTCTTATCAAGCTTTTCACACGATAAGAAAATTTAACTAAGAAAAAGTTTTAAAGTGAAATCTCCTTCTAATTAGCTAGGTTTTTCAATGAAATATAAGGAAATGGAAATTGAAAAAGTACGAAACAAATGGAAGGTTATTGGTTCCGAGGATGAATGGATATACACGAAAATATTTAACAGAAAATGGAAGGCAAAGATTGCGGTTGAAGTCTATAAGACAGGAGGTAAATGGAAAGATTACTGTATAAAAATAAACCAACACCCTTCCCACAGATTACAACCACTTCATGCAATTGAAATTATGAATAGAGCTAATGAAGAAATCATAAAATTATCACCTACATGGGAAGAGATAAGCGATTACGCAGAATACCTATTTGAAAATAACAAAAATTATGGGGTTGTGACATTGACAAATGGAGACGATTACTTTCAAAGACTACATGACACTTGGTACGAACATTCCAAATATGGTGGAAGAGTCCATATAGATCTTGGGTGCAATGGTTATCATCTAATGTTGACAAAAAATACATATATAGATTTCATCGATTTTATTAAAAATAAAAGAGAGGTGAAAGAATAATAATAAATTTTCGATGTGATATTTAAAAAGCCTGCAGCAGTAAAATGTAATTTTCTTAGGTTAAATATACATACATCTACCCTTTAGTTTAGTTGTGC
>JAKBQK010000565.1 GCA_021835265.1 Thermoplasmata archaeon | reverse complement strand
TTGGCCTTCGTGGAAGTTACAGGACAGGTTGTGACCACGACAAAATGATGCTATCTCCCGAATGATGTGAGTTTACTAATTCCATATTTTTCCTTCCGAATGTTGCTAACGGAGTGTTGTGTGTTGCGGCATTGTTCCAGAGAGTTTATGTTCCCTAAAGAATAAATTATTTTCTAGGTACGGAAAACAGTGGCCAACAACAGCAAGTCAGTTACACTAGGATCGGGGAGAAGACAGTAATCAGAGGGTTATGACAAGATACGCTATGAGCAGCACAGCTATTAGCAGCGTGATTATTCCGGCAGAAATCTCGCCAGCAGTGGAGGGCTGGAAGGTTCCATTTTCTATGCTTGCCCTGTTCCGGAGAAAACTGCGCAGTGCAAGCACCTGCATGAAACCTCCAGCAATCACTAGCGCAATCCCTATGGCCGAGGACAGGTGGTATGACGTTGCAGGAGCGCCAGGAACAAGCTCCCTTATTATAATGCCGAATTTAGCCACGACAAAGCCGAGAGCCATAATAGTTATGCCTGTGCGAACCCAGGCTAAGTAAGTTCTTTCGTTTGCCATGTGATCCGTGACTTTTGTCATCTCGTCATCGTTAACCGTCGTAAATGATAATGTGTTGTGACTATATAATGAAGGATATTTTATACGATGAGGTTACAATTGCACATTATAGTGCTTGACATAACTATACGAACAGTATTGTATTGACCTTTCATGGCAAAACGTTCACACAAGGAAGTTAGAAAACACCTAACATCGGGAGAATTGAGAAAACTCATCAGGGATGAGCAGAAGAGAGGAAAGAACCTGCAGGGGTTGATCTTCATCAATGATCTATACGAAGGAAAGAGTATACCATCAGCAGCAAAGCATGTTGGTGCCGTAAGAACAATTGCATACGACTGGCTGAAGAGATGGAACGAGTCAGGCTTTGACGGCCTCATTCCCAGGTTTGCAGGTGGAAAGCCATCAAAGATCTCGGCAGAACAGAAAAAAGAGCTCAGGACACTTCTTGAGGTGGAGGAATTCTGGTACCTTGGAGATGTGGTTGATCTTATCAGGACAAAATTCGACGTGGAATATTCCGAGAGACAGGTGAGGAGAATACTGAAAGAATTCAAGATTAAGCATGCAAAGCCCTACCAGGTCGATTACAGGAAACCTGACGATGCTGAGGAAAAGGTAAAAAAACTCGGTTAGATAAATCCGGATGACACAATCATAGGATTCTTTGACGAGGCTGAGCCACAGACCTCTTCGAATACGATGAGGTTGCGGTCATTCACAAAGCCGATTATAATAAGGAACACCACAAAGTTCAGGGCAAACACCTTTGGTTTTTATGCATTCAATGGGTGTGGAGTGGTGAACATGTATCCAAATTCCAGGCAGGCAAGCGTCATGAATTTCCTCAGGGAGATAAGACTGAGAAATCCATTCAATCACATTATCATGATGCTGGACAACTTTACTGCGCAAAGGACAGAAAACGTGGCAACAACTGCTGAGATACTGGACATTGAACTCATATTCCTGCCTACGTACTCACCACAGCTGAATCCGATAGAGCCGATCTGAAAGTCTATAAAAAGGTAATTTCAAGGACCTTTGTGAAAAACCAGAATATGATGGTTGAGACGGTTAGGAATGGCTTCATAGAACTATCAAGGAGTCCTTCATTCTGTGAGGATTGGATATGCAGGTTCATAAGTCAATAAGGATACAATATAATGGCAAACACTATAATATAACTAAAAAAGCAAGAAATAATGTATTTGAAAAATTTATTTATGACTTCAAAATTCTATGTTATTCACCAGCCCATTTCTTACATAAATCTTGAGATGAACCTTTTTCGGAAAACTAAAATATTAGGCGATGATGCCCTGAAATGAACCTTTTTCGGAAAACTAAAATATTAGGCGATGATGAATTGCTGGAATCTACCAGAGAATATCACTACTCAAGTAATACGATTTCAGAAATCGAAAAATTCTATCTCTCTTTCCAAGACAAATATCAACTGTTTGATTGGATGAGAAAACGCGTAAAATCTGAACCCAAAATTGTCGAAGTCAACCAGAGTAGCGATGACATCGTCGTGATTCCTACAGCTAATGTTAATGGAAAGTGGAGTAAGGCAGCTTTAGACACTTTCGGAGGGTTTCACATCATCTTTGTTGAAAGCGCAAAAGATAATTTTTTTAATCTTTCGCACAGCTTCAATGTCGGATTTAAACTTGCACTTGAATATTCTCCGAACTGGATTGTCTTTTCAAATGATGACATGATTGCAATGGAGAGTCCGCAGAGACTGAGGGAGGCGCTAAGTAAAGCTGAGGACACTGCAAACGCGCTTTTCATAAAGGAATTAATTTATGGGCATTCCTATTTAATTGAACTTGGAAATGAGAACTTAATTGGCAAAGTCCGCGCATTCTCTCAAGGGAGAAATATTATAAGGAGAGAGTTATTGGAAAGTCGGTTTGACGTAAATATTAAAATGAGAACAGCTGGAGAAAAAGAAAAGTTCCATTCTTTCAAAAAAATCGTAAGCCTACTCCTAACTGGCGATTTTGGGATTTTGAATTCTACGTTTGTAAAGAAGCTTAACGCAAAAGTGTTCGACGAGACTTTTATTAACGGTGCCGAAGATATAGACCTCTCCATTAGATTAATGCTAGCAAACTTTGAACCTAGCTGGATAGATTTTAGTATCGGGAGCGTTGGAGGGGGAACAAGAGGGAAAACTCCAGTTAGGTGGCTAAAGGATGTTGCAAACTTCTCTTACTTAAACTATAAACTTACAAGTCAATTACTCCCAAAGATCAAGTCAAATAGCTATGGAATTATATATGCGTGAATCCATATTGATTCGTTCAGGGAATGAGTTATGACTCCTATGAAAGTAGATTTAACCGTGATAATACCCACTTTTAACGAGGAAAGGAATATAGAAAACTGTATTAAAAGTGTACTTTGGGCTAACGAAATCATAATAGCAGATGGAAGTAGCACAGATCGTACGGTAGAGATTGCGAAAAATTTCAATGCAAGAATATTAAACTTTCCTCCAGATGGATATGCGGATCCAATAAGGCAAAAAGCGGTGTATCAAGCAAAAAACGATTGGATTCTATTCTTGGACGCAGATGAGATAATACCACTTGATCTCGCTAAGAAAATGTCAGAAATAGTGAAAAATAATAGCGATTTCGATATAATATATATACCACGCGAGAATTATTTCTTCGGGCAGTCACTACATGGAGCTGGATGGGGGGTAAATCAGGATATTCTCCCTAGAATGTTCAGAAAAGGTGCTATTGTGTTTGACAATCAGATTCATGGGTTTGAACATCCGGTGCCAGACAGTAAGCGGATGCTAATTTCTGAAGATTTTTCCCTTCATATAATACACTTCAATTACATATCTGTTGAAAGTTTTGTGGAAAAATTAAACAGGTATACAACAATAGGTTCTAGATTGCGGTATAAGAAAGCCAAAAAAAAAGTAACCTTCAGCAAAATTGTAGTAAACTTCCTCTACGAATTCTATCACCGATTTTTTGTAAGTAAAGGATATAAGGAGGGGGTAACCGGTTTTGTAATGTCTGCTATGATGTCTTTTTATAGGATAACTGAGGACTTTAAATTATATTTAATGCAAATGTTAGGTACAGAAAACGTTACTGAAACTGTAATGGACCTTTATTCTTTAAAAGCAAAAGATATACTCAATGAATACGATGATTTTAATATGCAGTGAGGTTGATGTAATTCCGAAAACGCCCGGCTTGCTCGCCGCGAAATGCACATGTCATCTCAGAATTAAACGTAAAATCATAAGGATACGGATCAGTCCTTTTGCACTTATCATGTTGCCCCTAACTTCGGACATTTTAATGGAATACTTTTGATTTCATATCGAGGCGTTCTGCAAGTTTCTTCACTTCCTTTGGTAACTAAGCTAGAATTTCCCCCCAGCCCATGTACCAGATAAGTCTTTAACTGGTGTACAAGACTGTTCTTGAATCATATCTTACCATCGGTATTTGTAATCTTCAGTACCTCAAGATGCTGTGGTACCCTATGTGGATGTGCCTCAGACGAAGACAAACCCCTTAAGATATTGCCAGTTTCCTGCACAGTTGTCACAGAAGGTTTTATCTTTGGTCTGCTTTTACAATAGTGATATGAAGCAAGAAGCGACAAATGAGTTG
>JAKBQK010000084.1 GCA_021835265.1 Thermoplasmata archaeon | reverse complement strand
GAAAACAGTTAAAGTAAGTTGCGAATTATTATAAAATCGAGTCTATTGTTTTCTTCACCCTACATAAAGGATGATAAAAATAATTCCACACCTGAACCATGTTAACTTCTGGTTGCTTGATGGTACTATTAAAAATACTATTTCAAGAGCTGAAGATGTCTGGGTGTATGAAATTCAATCTATCTGTTTGTTGAAAGGCTAAACTCTCTGGGTGCAAGTGAGAAAAAAATTCAGAACGGGCATACTATAGTCATGGTCATGCAAGAGCACATTTAAGAAAAAAATGGACTTCTCATAACATCTTACTAAGATCACCAGTATTCGCAACCGAAATGCAACAAGTTCAAAAAACAAAAAAATTATCAATGCAACGAGATTACTATTTAATGTCTTCTACCGACCCAGATGCTTATACGCCCAGACTGTTCAGAGTAATACTTCCTGTAAATAATATAGAAATGGCCCAGAAATTTTACTCCTCATTACTTAACATGGAAGGGAAAAGGGTTTCCCCTGGAAGGCATTACTTCCAGTGCGGCGGTACAATACTTGCCTGTTTTGACCCAAGGAGTGATGGCGACCAATTCGATCTTTCTCCAAATCCAGATCACATATATTTCTCAGTAAAGAAGCTCAATGATGTATTCAAAAGAGCGCAGCAGTTGGGAGCTGTTATTTTAGATGAGATTGGAACAAGGCACTGGGGAGAAACTTCATTCTACATGAAAGATCCATTTGGGAATAAAATTTGTTTCGTTCAAGAAGAGACCGTATTTACGGGTAATTGATAGAAAAAATATCAATGAGAAAATGCATTAACCAAACATATTACAAAGCAATTTGATTTATTGGTCTAACCCCTATCAGTGGATGGAGTTAATCAGATATAATATTAAAGGATCTTTTCTCTCAAACCACTGAAAAGTGTTCTTGTGATTAAGTTTTATACAAATGCCGTTCAGTATTGTAAAAATAAAAATGGAGTGGTCTTTATTCTATCTTTTTTCATTCTCTTCCCTGGGAATGAAAAACAAGTTCACTCCTCTTAGATTGAACATTAAACGAACCGAAAAAAATATACCTCCAGTGAAAAACACTAGAATAAGATATAACACTCCATACCAAACTTCTGCCTGACCGAATATAGTAGTTTCCAGATAGAGGAATAAATAGAGAAGTGCCCCGGCCGCAGTTAAGATTGTAATATACCCAGACACCTTGAATAACTGTATATTTAAGGCTCTCCTGCTGTTAGGTCTTTTGACGCGGACAGACATGAATAGAACGATGATTGATGATAATGTTAAAGCTATCATCGTTATAAAAAATAAAATAAATAAAAAATTCATTCTAAACTCACTTACCCGTTTCCCTCACAAATGAAGTTCATTCGAAAGTAATATTTAACAAATGCAATTTGAAAATCATTACATAGAACATAATGCAGAGGAATAGATAGAAGCGAAGACATAGGGGATAAAGGGCATTTACCCGAACTTCGCCATTTATGTAAATAGGTCGTCCATACAATTAGTATAACATTCAGAAGGTCTTAAATATATGTCATCGAATATAGATAATATAGGCTTTGAGATTGTATTGAATATTTAGATGTAATAGCACTGGCAAAACCTCTTCTTGTTTATGACCTAAAGGAATTGTTCAGGTATGTTATCGATTATTCCGTTTCTGAGGTATTGGAAACTAAACTGAAGAAATCGGATTTCATAATCACTGAGAATTATCATATACGTTTAAAACCTGATACGGCTAAGCTACTGATTGATAAAATCAAGAATGATTTCAACAAGCGATATGAGTTCAAGAACAAGCAATACACAATTGACAACATCATGCTTGAAAATGTCAGGGAATTGAGCAGATACATTCATGAAAGCAAAAAAGTTGGAATTCAAAATACCTGATATTGAAATATCAAGGAATGATACTATCGACATTAAGAACAGGATCATGTCAATTGATCCCGAGAAACGTAAAGCCTTGAAGATAAACAAATCTACATTGTGGTATCAGCAAAAGAAGATTAAAGAGGGTAAGACCATAAAGATGTATAATGAAACCATGGGGAAGATAGAATGAATAATCATATGCCTGTTGATTACGTGTTGTATAAATTAAATGAAACATTACAGGTAAAAGATATTTCTAATGAATTAGTAATCGCTAGGGATATTAATGAAGCTATTAACATTAAATCAAAATTGGATTTTGACATAATTCCTATAAAAGTAAATGGAAAAATTACCACTTATTACGATTCCAAGTTAAATTCAGAAAAGAAAATTGAACCACAAGAAGTAATATCTGAATCAACCGGTATTCTTGAAACTCTTAGCTATCTATCGAGAAGGGATTTCTATTTTGTCATTAGTGGAAATGATATTACTCATATAGTTCATTACTCAGACCTAAACAGTCCATTAGTTTCCTTAGGCATTTACGCCCAAATTGCATATTGTGAATTATCCTTACGAAACTTTGCAAGATCAAGAAATGCTTCTAACTCGGATTATGGAGAAAAATTCCTTAAAAATATAAACAAAATTTCCAAGCATTCCGGCTTAGAAATCAATGTTGAAAGGGCAAAAAAGCAGTTTCGAGATAAGCAGAGTTTACAAATTGAAACAGACTTGTTTGATGAACTTTACTTTGATGATGAATTGATTTTGTTCAGAGAACAGATAAAATCTAAGCTGGACGCAAGCGAAATAGAAAAATTTGCGGAATTCATTAATCTTGAAGATTCTAGAATTAAGTTGCTAAAGGATATGAGAAATGAAGTTATGCATTCAAAGCCTGAGATTATTAAAAAACAATCTGACATCGATGAATGGCTGAAGTTGTTACAATATTGCCAGAATATCATAAATGTCTTATCTGGAAAGACGGTGTTTTATAAATGAACAAGAAAGACGGAAACGCAGCAGCTGATGGCATTGACTTTGAAAGAATCGTTGAACTAATTTCCAAATACGAGGGAATCAAGAAATCAGGTGAAATCAAAAAGTACAATGAAGAATCCACAAAGAAGGACTTCATACAACCTCTTTTTGAATCTCTGGGTTGGAATTTTTCAAATAGAGGAAAGAGTAACGACTCTGTAAGTGCTGAGGAAAAAATATCAAAGAAGCGTGTAGATTATGGATTCAGGATCAATGGTATTCCACAGTTTTTCCTCGAAGCCAAGCCACTGAGAGAGGAGAACATCCATACAAATCGTGATTACGTACTTCAGGCCATAGACTACTCATGGATGAAATCCTGTTCATGGGCAATATTGTGTAATTTTGAAACCATTGCGGTTTTCAATGCTGACTGGAAAGAATCAAATTATAGTAACAACAAATTGTTTGTTTTTCACCCGAGTGATTTCTTAACAAATCCATATTTCAAAATGCTATCCAAGGAATCATTTGAGAAAAACGAATTAGACGCATTCGCTGAACGAGTATATAAAAAGCCACTAAAGTCTCGCATAGACAAACAACTTCTTCAGGATATGATTCATTTCAGAGAGGTTCTTTCAAAGGATATTGTTAGGAATAATCAGGATAGGCATCTTACTGAGGACGATATAGACGAATCTATACAGAGAATACTAGACCGTCTTATATTCATTAGAAACGCAGAGGACAGAGGGTTAGAAGAGAATCAGTTACAATCCAATGTTAGACAATGGTACTCAAAAGGAAAGGGACATCTAATAAAGGAAATAACAAGGATATACAAGGATTTTGATGATAAATACAACAGTAAACTCTTTGCTCACCATTTATGTGATGACCTTTACATCGACAATGAAGCATTACAAGAAGTTATAGAAGGCCTTAATCAATCAAAAGACAATTCATACAGATATGATTTCTCTATCATTGAATCCGATGTACTGGGAAACATATATGAACAGTATTTGGGGAACATTCTCAAGTCAACACTAAAGAGAGCAAAACTTGAGGAATCAAAAACACACAGGAAAGAACAGGGCATCTATTATACGCCCTCTTACATAGTTGATTATATTGTAAAGAATACAGTTGGAGAATATATTAAAACTCATACACCTGAGGAAATCAAAAAGGTTAAGATTCTTGATCCAGCTTGTGGTTCTGGAAGCTTTTTGATAAGGGCATACAAGGAATTGGAAAATTATTGGAAACAGAATTCTGACTTTGCTCAGCTTACTTTGGATAGTGAGGAATTCTATTCAAAAAAGGTTGATA
>JAKBQK010000301.1 GCA_021835265.1 Thermoplasmata archaeon | reverse complement strand
TCTAATTAATTTCACTAAAAATTTTATCTTTCTTCATGATGGAGATATAATTACTTTTTCTGAAAATGAATATAGCATAAAAAATTATACCGTAAATAACGCCGATCATCCAATTATAAATGTAGATATGAACCCACAAATTATAGAAAAGGGAAATCATAAACATTTTATGGAAAAAGAAATATTTGAACAACCCGCAATTTGGAAAAAATTTGAAGCACAGGAATATGATGATTTTCACTTAGCAACTAACTTGTTAAAAAAATGTGACAAAATTTTTTTAATTGGCAGTGGATCATCATACCATGCTGCAATGTATGGAGCTAAACTCTTTGTTGCACATGGAATACAAGCAATAGCTATCAACGGAGAAGAAATTGTCGATTATTCTAAAGTAATTGACGACAAAAGTGTTTTTATAGTGATTTCTCAAAGTGGAGAAACGGCGGATTTAATTTCTGGTCTTACCAAATTTAATAAAACCAAAAAAATAGGAATTATAAATGTTCCTTCTTCATCAATAGCAAGAAAGGTGGATGTTTTGCTGAAAATGAGAGCAGGGGTAGAAAAAGCCGTTCCCTCGACAAAATCATTCACAAGCAGCCTATTGATCTTGAATTTTTTATCAGCATTTATGAATAATTCAATCACATCCTTGGAAAAAGAATTTATTATCGCAAACAATGAGATTTATAATTTTTTGGTGCCTTCTGTTTTAAATGCTATAGAATCATCTGCAGAAATAATTCATAAAATGGATAATGTATTCGTGGTCGGAAGAAACAAATGTTATATATATTCCTTGGAAGGAGCACTTAAGCTGAAAGAGTGCACTTATATACATGCAGAAGCATTTGATTTGTCTGGATTAAAGCATGGTTCACTTTCACTAATTGATAATAATTCTTGGGTAATTGCACTTCTTGAAAAAGAAACTATGAATGAATCGCTTATGAATATACAGGAACTCAAAGCTAGAGGAGCTAAAATAATAGGTATATCTCCTGAAAATAATGACCTTTTTGACAAATTCATAAGAGTGCCGAATTTAGAAAATTTCAACTTTATGCCAATTGTCATGACTTTGCAATTATTATCATACGAGATTGCAATTTTTAAAAAAATTAATCCTGATATGCCAAGGAATCTTGCAAAATCGGTGACGGTAAGGTGAGTAAATTGTCAAGAAAATATCCATCATTTTTTAGGGCTTACGACATTCGTGGAATTTATGGTGATGAAATTACAGAGGATGTTGCTTATAAAATTGGAAAGGCATTTGGTTCATACATTGGAAATAAAGGAGTGGTGAATGTGGGAAGAGACACGAGAAAAGGTAGTAAATCCCTCTCAAATTCTCTTATTTCTGGGCTGTTGAATTCTGGTTGCAACGTTCTAAATTTAGGTATGGTGCCTTCCCCTATTGTTTATTATTCTATAGCAAAGATGAATAGTTTAGCAGGAGTTATGATTACTGCATCTCATCTTCCACCCGAATGGAATGGTTTTAAATTTTGTGATAAATATGGACAGGTAATTTCTGAAGGGAACGGCCTTGAGCAAATCAGAACACACTATTTAGAGGAAAAAATAGGGAATTTCGAAAAAGGAGTCCATAAAAACTATTCAAAAATATTAGATGATTATTATAATACCATAAAAATGGAAATAGGTCCAATTAGAAAGGATTTGACAGTTATAATAGACACTTCAAATAGTGTTCCATCATTATTTTTGCCAAAATTATTCGATAAATTTGGTATAACTTCTAATTTTATTAACAATAAAATTCTTGACACCCCAATACATGATGTTGAACCCAGCTATCAGTCCATGAAAATGTTAAGTGAACATGTAGTCGAATCAGGATCAGATATTGGAATAATGTACGATTCAGATGGTGATAGAATTGCATTTGTAGATCAAAATGGAAAAATATATCCAGATGGGATAGCGTTAATAGCAATATTTTCAAAAATTTTTTCTCTGCCTTATAATAATGGTTCAATAGTTCTAGATATTACGTGTCCTTCATCTTTATTAGAATATATTAAAAGAATGGGATTTAACCCTTTAATAAGCAGAGTAGGGCATAACTTCTGTTCTGCAATGGCTTTACAAAACAGATCACTTTTTGCAGCACAATTTAGTGGCCATATAGCAATGAAAGAGACAAACTACAGGGACGACGCAATATTTGCCAGTCTAAAACTCATTGAGTTTATGTCTAAACTTGAAGAACCTTTAAATGAGTTCCTTTCGAAAAATATTCCAAAGTTTTATTATGAGACTGCTACTTTTGAAGTTCCAGAGAATTTAAAATTTGTTTTTATGGAGAAAATAATAAAAAATATTAAAGAAAAGAATAAACAAATTCTGGAAATAGATGGAATTAAAGTTATACATTCTGATGGTGGTTATCTTATAAGAACTTCAAATACGTCTAATAATATTAGAATAATGGCGGAAGGAAAAGACGAAGATTCCATGAACAAATATATGAAAATTGCAATGAAAGAAACGCAGGATGTGATACAACATGATTAAACAAGCTGTCATTCTCGCTGCAGGAAGTGGAAAAAGGATAAAGGAAGGAACTAATGATCACTATGTTTTATCAACTCCAAAACCCTTACTTAAAGTCCGTGGTACTCCTATAATTGAAAGAATTGTTAAAAGACTAGATCACGCAGGTATAGAAATAGGAATAGTGATAAATCGAAAGGATGAACCACAATTTCGAGAAGCATTAAAGAACTATAATATATCTTATTGCTATCAAGATGAACCAAAAGGTACTGCAAATGCATTATTTTCAGCGAAGGAGTTTGTTACTGAGGATTTATTCTTGGTACAGATGGGAGATGATATATCAAATTTCAATATTGATGACACTTTAAAATTAGATAACCCATTAATCTTTGGGTTTCAAACTGAACAGTTAAAAGAATATGGTTCCATAAAATTAGATAATGCAGGTTACGCTGAGATGGTTGTTGAAAAGAAATTTACAGGTCCAGGTATTGCAAACAGTGGAATTTATGTAATGTCAAAAGAGTTTTTTCAAGTATATGGTATGATAATACCAAATCAAAGTAATGGAGAATTATACCTTACTGATGCTGTAAATTTGCTATACAAAAATGGACATCCTCTTCGGTATAAACAACTTGAATTCTGGAATGGTATAAACAGACTGAATGATTTAATAATTGAGAACACTTTTCATAAATTAGAACTTGAATTACGTTCTGCAAAAATGATTGATATAGATGACATTGTATTACTTTTTTCTGAATTTAATCCTCATTCAAACAATAATAAAGTAACTGAAAAAATTAAGAAACAACTTGAATTAATACTGCAGGATAAGAACAACCATCTAATAGTTGCAGAATATCATGGAGATATTGTGGGTACTTCCACACTGCTTATACAAAATAATCTATCTCATGGGGGTCGCCCTTACGCTCATATTGAAAATGTCATTACTAGGGAAAATATGCGAGGATTTGGAATAGGAATAACAATGATTAATAGATTGATAGAAATTGCAAAGAAAAATGATTGTTATAAAATAGTATTAACATGTAAACCAAAAAATATAGATTTTTATCAAAGAAGTAGATTTAGAACAACTGGTGAGGTTGAAATGAGGTTGGATGTATAGGTTTAATTATCCAACTTTTTATTTTATACACTGATTTACCCGCTAATGATCTTCTTCAGGTTTTTGTTCTCTTTATCTCTTGTATCGTAAGAGTTCAGCCATGTGAAGTGTAAACGCCAATCTTAAATTGACCCCCCCTATATATACTTCCTCTCATTTTTCTCCCTCTTTTTTCATGGTTGGCAACGAATTTCTTTTCCTGTCCTTGATCCTGTACGATTCTCCCTTGATCTGAGCCCCTTAATTTTGGACACTTTTTTCTGCTTCAAATGAGACATTTTCTTTCAACCTCATTTTTCTCTCTTCCCTGTTTTTCAATTGCTTCTCCTTCTTTCTTTTCCTCTTCTCCAGGAATTCATTCCTGAATTCTGTGTTTTCAATCCACATTCTTTCAAATTCTGCAGGTGGAAGATATTCAATGGATGAATGCGGCCTCACACTGTTATAGTCATTGAATGCGTATTCCATCAGCTTTACAGCGTCATCAAATGTTTCTATATCACTGATCCAGATGTAATCTGTCTTCAGTGAATTATGAAATGATTCAATATCACCGTTGTCCTCAGGCGTATGTT
>JAKBQK010000421.1 GCA_021835265.1 Thermoplasmata archaeon | reverse complement strand
GTAGTATCTTTGAAAGGCTTGCTGTTTGTCATCCATATTCACCAACTATTTAAGGTGTGAATGAATTCTAAATTATGATCAATGTTGGATTCTTCTATTCTGTGATTCCTGGAAAGGAGGATGAGTTTGAGACAACTTTTAAGGAGGTTGTAAAGTATCTAAAAACAGGTCACTCAGGTATAAAGGATGCAAAACTTTACAGGGATGTTGATCAACCGGGGGAATTCATGATTTTCACAGAGTGGGATAGTATTGAATCTTTCAAGGACTTCACATCCAGCAAGCCTTTCAAAGATACTACTGAGGCAGGGAAGCAAATTCTCAAATCCCATCCCAGACATATAGTTCTGAGAGCAGAGAGCATCTGATTCTCAATGATTTAATAAATGAGAATTGCATAGATTAAGTGCCGGAAATCTGGAGAAATTTTAAAGAGAACCAGATACGGCTTCAGACCACTGGATTATAAGGCTGGGATAAAGATACCGGATGTGCTTGTCGCATTAGGGAATCATTGTAGGCCAGAAATGTGGCTTTGAAGTCTCAACGTATTACCAGGGGACTGCCTTAATTGTTTCATTTTGATCTCGATACATCTCCGGATCTAAACTGAATAATTGCAAGCCTGGACAGGTTTGAAATTTGAATACCGACTAGAGCAATATTCCTTTAAAAATATTATAAAGGGCCTCATGGGCTTACGTTTGCTCGGAAGAAAGAAAAGTGCATATTTGGATGCACCTCTTCCTGTGTTTTATTAATGATCTGCAAGTGAACAAATTAAACTGAAATTTACAGAAATTATTGTATTAAAAAATGAGAAATGCTGAATTTAACTGTTCAAACAGATTCCGCAAGCTTCCCATTCTGTTTTGAATATATCCTGAAAAACAGAATTGTCATCAACAGAAGTATAACTCCACCGACAATGGTTGAATAGAATATTTGGATCTGCATTGCAGAGTTATTGAGTATATCATTTACATTCAGTGTTTTTCCAAGGAGATACGGGTAATCTGTCATTGCAAGGAAAAATACTGCCACAGCAAGAAGCCCCTGGAACAGAATCTTATTGTGCAGGTATTTTCTTGCACCTTTCAAGAAATTCAGCACAGGTATTGCCAGTGTTATTATAATCGGTATAGCTACAAAGGATAGTGTTGTAAGGTCTCCCATCTCATAGAATGATGCTCCAGCAATGACCATCCCGACAATGACGGTAACAAAAGTCATTATTGGATCGACGAAAAGATTGTAGAATACAGAGGCAAGCCCGAAAAGAATAATTGCTGAACCGATTACAAAACCGTCGTTGGGAAGGAATGATACAAACTTAGAAGCATTAAAGCTCTGAAGGCTGTAATTTATCCCGGCGCCGCTTATCATTGATGCATATATCATCAGAACCACGGCACCAAGCACAAAAGTTACAACAGCATATATCTTATAGAGCGATTTTCTGTTCGCAAACCTGTTCTTCCAGACATACTCTGCGCTGATTATCGCAGCATTTCTCAGAACGAATATGATGAGGAAGAACAGTATGTAACTGATGAAAGTGTATGCAATAAGAGGAAGTATTGATGGCACAAGAGCTTCCAGATTCACTACATAGAAGACAAAAAACGTTCCAGTTATTTCCCATATTGGTATAATGAATGGAATGACCTTTTTTTCACTCTCCTTGTACCTAAATAATATTGCGGACGCTGCCATTAGTTCCATAGAAAGCATGGCAAAAAACATGGAGAATATCCCCACATTTATGAAAACCTCAGGATGGAGAGACATCTTCCTTCTTCACCCCCGCTGAAAGTTCATCGCCAATTTTACTGTGCTGAAGAAGTCTATGAGCAAAGTAAAAGGTAAATGGAACCACTATAAGATAGAATAATATTATACCTATTCCCAGAGGAATTACACTGGGTGAAGTATTTGCGGCCGATGAAACTGTCATAACATTGTAAATGATCCATGGCTGTCTTCCAACTTCGTCAGTGACCCATCCAGAGTCATATACAACCTGAATCAGGACTCCTGCAACAATCATTCCTAAAAGGCTGAGCTTGTTCAGGTAATTCCTCTTAATGATCATTCTGTAGAGAAGGTAAAGGCCGAATAGGCCCACAAGTGAACCCCCGCCAACCATTGTATCAAAGGTGAGATGGATGAAGAGGGGTGGCCAGTCTGACTTTGGAAATTGTGATAGACCTGGTACTACCTGTTTGGAGTTGAAGCTTAGGAATGCAAGTATGCTCTGTAGATGGGGTATTGAAATGAAGTAAGCTGGTGCACCATTAACCATTAAACCTCCAAGCCTTTCTGCTGCATTAACTGCAGGATGAAGGTTTAGCTCAATTGCAGCATATTTTAAAGGCTGAAGTGATATAAGGGTTCTGGCAGCTGAATCTCCACTTATGCCGGCCAGAACTATCCCTATGAATCCTGAAACTATAGTGATCTTCATGGCTTTAGAGTAAAGAATCCTTGCCTGCGTATCATGATTTCTAATATAGCTGTAAGCAAGATATGCCAGGAAAAGGAAAGCCCCAGCAGCAAATGTAGCAGTTGTGACGTGAGCAACCTCCACAAATCCAGACGGCGACATGAAAGCGGCAACCGGGTTTACTCCTGTAATGTTTCCTGTCTTCAGGTAATTCGATATATTGAATCCGGAAGGAGTATTCATAAACGCGTTAATGAGCGTAATAAATACCGCCGACATCACAGTTCCAATCGCAACCAGTACCGAGAGAAGCCAGTGGTGGTATCTGTTTTTGAAGTATTCCCAGTAATAGACATAAAGAACAAGCGCTATGGCTTCCAGAAAGAAAGCAAAGACCTCATAATAGAATGGGAGAATGTCAACTTTGCCAATCAGAACCATGAAAGATGGCCATAGGGCAAAAAGTTCTACTGCCAGCACAGTACCGCTGGCTGTACCAACAGCAAAGAAGACCACAAGTGCCTTGGAAAACCTTCTGGCGATAGCCTCGTAGTACCGATCCTTTCTTCTGATCCCAAGGAACTCTGCTGTCGAAATAAGTATGGCCAGTGAAATGCTCAGAGTGACGATAAGAATATGGGCTCCAAGAGTGTATCCCATCAAAAATCTGTCGAAGTCAACTATCGAAACCATAATTGCTTATTTCAATCAAATATTTACGCACTCCGGGCTAAAATTCATCCCTATTAACACTTTCTTAAGGAAAGTACCGAAGTAGATACCTTTGATCAACAGCCTAGATTGGGTACAACTTTCTGCTTTTGACAGAGACATTAAGAAATTTTATTTAAATAGTTTATTCAGCGGAGATTTCTATTGTTGATGCGTTAAATCTATCTTTCGCCAAACTCGCTCATTATAGCTGCCATTATCAGAACCAGATATCTGTCACAGTCACCGTTAAATTCCAATTTCCATCTGTCGCGCATGGAAACTATTGGAGCGTGCAGCATTGCTACCTGGACACCATTGCTGTCATGAACCTCTATGGACTTTCTGAACCCACGATACTCTGAAATCAGAATTGGGTTAGAACCTGTATCAGTGACCTCAACCTTCTCTTTTGCTAGGTTCATCAAATAGTGCGCTGCCTTAAATTTCTCTTCTGTTTCATCCCCGTTCATTATTGAAAAATCATTCTTTTTATGCAAAAAGTTGAGTGACTTCACTGAATAAATATAATTTCCTGCCAGATCCCCTATTTTGAAATTTAGAAAGCCTTCAACCATTTGGGCTATTCTGTTTAACAATCCCCCTTCAGCCTTCTGAGAATTGCCCGGAGAAGGATCATAGTCAATTCTGAGTACCTCATTATCATTCTCATCCTTTATAACCTTGGTCCGGTACTTTTCAAAGTCTATCGGTACCCCCTCGATAAATGGCTTTATTATTTTTTTATCCATCATGTACAGAATCTTATTTTCCTGTATGCTTGATTGACCAGTCATTAAAATAACAAAAGACCAATATATTTAAATTTTTCTAAAATAATTTTATTTTTTTTAACTAGGTCATGGAAAGAAACGAAGCCTTACTGTATAATTCAGTGCTTATTATTTCAATATTTGGAGGGATAATGGCCTGCAATAATTTTAATTGCAATGCAAGGGAATTTTTTTGATATTTCCATGCAGTCTACTTGTGATTTATACATATTTGTATCGAGAAATTGAAATAAAAAATGAGGCAGACTAATATATGAAGATAGATTTATATATATTTGAGATGTTAAGAGGATG
>JAKBQK010000090.1 GCA_021835265.1 Thermoplasmata archaeon | reverse complement strand
ATCTCCTTAATCTCGGGGGTATCATGATTTTGAGATTTATATTTAGAAAATTTATAAAGAGTTGTTTCAGCAATATACGCTGTTTCAAACGTCTCTAAATCTGATCCGTCAACACCGGGAAGGCTGGCAATAACAGATTGAATACCTGTTCTTTCTATTTCTCTTAAGGCAGAAGATAATGCTCGTCTATAGGTTTCTATTGAATATTTTTCTCTTTTTCCCAGACCGACAGCACAGAAATTTTCCTTTATGCTTGGCATAGATACAATTCTTATATCATTGGATTTTCCAGTGAAACCTATTTCTTCCAAGGCTTTTCCAAGCTCTACTTTTACATCCTTAATGGGTGCCTGTTCAAAAAAAGGTACCAAAAGTATCCTTCTTTGAGAATCGTTCTTCTTTTCACCTTCTGAAACCTCTATCTTCATAATTTATTCTATGGCTTTATCATTATTTACTCTTTCTTCATTTAACAATATGAGCTCATTCTAGATGAAAAATAAACGGGATATTAAATAAAAATTTTATAAAAGGTAGATATTAAAAATCCAAATTTTTCATTCTGCGATAACCTAAAACGAAGGGGAATACAATCCATGCAACAGCAACTATTGTAATAAAAATCGGGTTGATACCATAATCATACAAGGATCCATATGCATCACTGGGTATGAGTATGCTCTTGGTTATAATATCATTGAAGAGGTAGGGTAACGTGAATGGATTCCCGTATTGTATTATAGTTAATGTTGTGACTGTCGATTTATATGCCGTGGATAAAACCTTTAAGAAACCCACAAAGGCAGAGTCAATTATAACAAGTGCTCCGTAGATCCAGGTAATCAGAAAAATAAAGAGAAATATGACCTTATTACTTAGTTTTCTTCCCCCAAAGGTTGAGAGCATAAATGTTATGGAAGTTGAGGCTAGAACAAAATAGAAGAGTGTTGTAAATGTTCCCGCAAAAGCTCCTGCGGAGACGAATGTCCGGGTAAACGCTAAAAACACCAAATCAGACACTAAGAAATCTATGAGTAGAACTATTAGGGAACCAACAACAACTGCAAAAAACCTCAAGAGGTAGATTTCTCTTCTTCCCACCGGTTTAGAAATAACAGATTCCATGGTACCGTCCTTCACAGGCTTCATGAAATAATCTTCCGTAAACCATATAAAAAGAAATACCATGAAAAAGAGAGCAAGATCAGTTGCAGTACCGACGCCTGCCGTTGAATATGTTGGGATAGAATTGTAATTAATTACATAGGAGTAGAGAGGAACACCATCTGTGGAATTTTGCTTAAACACCTCAATATTTAAAGAAAAATAGAAGAATTGCCCATTTAAAAGATATTTGGAGAAATGTATATCCACATGAGTAAATCCGGAATAATTCCCTATAAGAGTCTTAGCTCCATATTGCGCATTGCCCTGGCCGAAAAACCTAGTATAGTTTTCAACGGTTAAGCTTACATGAGGTGCGCCTGAAAGGTTGGGTGAGAGATAGGCCAGAACCAGTGAGCGATCTTCAAGATTTGTTTGGCCAAAGACACAGGTAACAAAGTAGGGATTTATAACTTTTCCTCCGCCATTGTAGGAATGTACTTCGGAGTTAGTTGAGAAATATCCATTTGAATAAGTTAGATTATAATTTTCAAGTGATAGATAAGATATATTTTTGTCTCCCTGAATGTTGTAACTAAGGATCAGATATCCATTTGAATTTGTCGTTCCACTACCGGAAAATTTAGGTAAAACGGTTGAATTGCTTTCAAGATAGAAATTATAATTTATTTGCAATCCCCCATCTGAATATCCCTGGCCATTAAATGCATATATTGATGCGTTAAAAGTATGGGTTTCAGCGTTAAAATAGGTTGTCATATCATATGATAAAGCAGTAGAAGCCTTAGGAGGAACAGGGTATGTAGAGACAAACAAGAGTGAGAATATTAATAATACCAATGTCACGCCAAATACATTCTTTTTCTTGAAAAAGTAAATTAACTCTGATAAAAAGCGGTTCATTTTGAATCACCCGTTGCCTTAAAGAATACATCTTCCAGATTTCCTGAAGTTGCCTGGAAGAAAGATATGTAATAGTTGTGGGATACCAAAATCCCGTTTATTCTGTAAACTTCATTTGCAGGTACTCTCACATTCTTTAAAATTACATTCTTTCCGTCTATTGTAAAATCCCCTAGTTCTCCCAACACTGATTCAAGACCTTTGTCAGGATTTTCAATTCTCAGCATAACCGTAACTGCATCGGTCAATGAAATCTGTTCTTTTGTAATTAACTTTACAAGTTTTCCCTTATGTATAATGGCAACACGGTCTGATACAGCCTCGACCTCCTTAAGAATATGGGATGATAATACTATGGTTTTCCCCTCATCTCTTAATCTTTTTATGAGATCTATGACAAACTTGATCCCATTGGGATCGAGACCGTTTATTGTTTCATCAAGGAGAATATTTTCAGGATTGGATAGCAGTGCCACTGCAATCATGAATCGTTTTTTCATTCCCTGAGACATTTTTAGAAAAGATATTTTGTTGAACTTTGATTCAAGGCCAACCATGGATAGAAGATTGATGATGACCCTGTCTGCAGAGTCCTTATCAATGCCATAAAGTGTTGAGTAATACCTCATTAATGAAATCGGATTTTCATACAAATTAAAATTTGTTTGTTCAGGAACCCATCCTATGTTTCGTGATGCCTCCCTCTTATCTTCAGATAGATCAATACCATCAACAATTATTTTTCCTGAGGTGGGTATTAATACACCTGAACAAAGCCTCAAAGTTGTAGTTTTTCCTGCTCCGTTAAGGCCAACGAGACCTAGAACTTCACCATTTGAGACAGAAAGGTTCAGATCCTGGATAGCAGAAGTTCTGGACCCTTTGAATTTCTTTGAAACGTTTTCAATCTCGATCACTAACCCTGATAAAAAGGAAATATATGAAATGTTTTGTTTATTCTTTTTTCATCTTAAAGAGAAGTATCAAAGCGTAACCAAACGCAATTATATATATGGCCACAAGCAAGTCATAAAGACCCGGATAATAGGATTCTGCACCGGGGTATTTTGAAAGTCCAAACAGGTACGTGGCAAATTGGTTAGCATTGCTTAATCCGACCTCACTGTAAAGAAATATATCGCCAAACGTAAAGCCTATCATAAACAATGACCAGATGGTACCAAATATGAGGAACAGTTTTTGCGGTTTAACAAATAGTATAATTGCCCCAACAATGTCAAGGATCCCTGTAACAAGCAAACCATACCAGTGTAGGAAATATCCACTTCCATGGTAAATCCCGAAATCGTTTTGCAGATTTTTGTCGGTAAACAAAATTACCATTGTGACAATGAAATCAACCAGGAGCAAAAAACCTAAGATTCTGATCTTGCCCTCTTTTCCTGACAGCATCGATTTATCCATATCATATGTACATGATTATAATATATAAACATTGACATTTAATGGCATAATTCTGGTTTTTATTTCTATGACAACAGCAAGTATAAAGATTTAATAAGTGCAAAATATATTAGTAACTATGTTTCAACAAATTGTTTTTTTAAATATTTTTTTCATAGGTATGATAATGGGAGGCATAACAGTTGCAAATAGAATCCATAAATTATAATGGCAGATCCATAATGTCACAGTCGAAGATAAGGAAGATCGAACAGGCTATGAACTTTTCCGGGTTTCTCAAAAAGAAATGGGTCAAGTTTATTGGGATTTCAGGATCTGTATCATATGAACCAAAAGAGGATGATGATGTTGATGTTTTCATAATTTCTGAAAAATGTATGTTGTGGACCGTTATATTGCGGGCACTTATTGCAAGACGAATAATAAAGGACAAGGAGATTTGTCTCTCCTTATTCATGGATGCAGACTACGCAGCAGATTTTTATTCGGGGAATATGAGTCCACTGAAAAAAATGGATGCTAAAAAGGTTATACCTCTTCACGGTTCAGATTATTACCAGGAACTTTTAAACAGGATGAAATTCCATTCCAATAATGATAATAACCAGAACGCAAGTATTCTCGGGATCATAGATTTTGCAGTCTTCTTATTTCTGGCACCTTTTTTATATATCAAAACACAAATCAATTCTCATATGGATATAATCAGAAAGGGCGAATCAGCAAAGTTTAGTCCAAGGATTTCTAGAAAATATTTTTACCTCGATTCAGAAAAGTACAGAAAGTATGAGATGGATTTCAAGGGTGACGATAGCT
>JAKBQK010000331.1 GCA_021835265.1 Thermoplasmata archaeon | reverse complement strand
AGTTGACTATTCTTCTTCCAATTTTCCCAATAGCTTTATCATAGTCAAGGTAGCCCCTAGATAATTCGTTTAACGCGCTTGGTTCAGCCATGGCAGCATTAATCAACAGAGATACATCCACACCAATGCTTGATCCAACACGCAAACTCTCTGTAGAATCGCTATAGCTGATTTTATCTATAGTCAATCCTTCATTCCCTCTCTTTATTTTCCAGTTATTCTTCATTAAGAGGAGACTCAAAAGCCTCTGTTGTCCATCTATTACGTATCTAGTGGGTTCACCATCGTCTCTTTCTGATTCATTTCCCACTAGCACAGAATTCGGGAAATCTTGGAAAGTTTCCCAAAGGATGATAGTTCCGATAGGATATGCTTTTATCATGGAATCAATTAAAGCCTTAACATTTTCTTCGTCCCATTCAAATTCCCTTTGAACAACTGGAATTCTAAGTGAATTTGACCATTTGCCAAAGATCTCTGAAACTCTTTTCTTGTCTACGGATAGTTCTTCTACTGAATCAAAAGTATCCATTTGGCTAATATGAAGCGAGATATATTAAAAATGTCGTTTAATAGGTAGTGAGCTCCGGGTTAAAAATTCCCCTGGTTAATAGACAGATAATGTAATCATGATATACATTCTATGGTTTTATTTTGTGTGTTATCAAAGCATTAGATAGAACATTTAAGGTTTTATCGAGCGCGGATGTTCTTTAGCCTTTGTCTGCTTCAAAGTTTGTTCTGATCACGTAATTGTAATGGTTCTAAGACCGGCCTTAATTCCGCAAATGTTCAATGGTATTTAGGATACAGAGGAAAAACGACTGGATTAATATCTACAAATTCTTAAGTGAAATCTAGACTGACCTTATATTTATGAATGAATTGCGCTTATGTTAAAAAGCCGTGCCTTTTCCTTTGTGCTTACACGTACAAACATGCCCACAATCATATTTATCTTATCCTCTTTTAGATTTGATTTAAGCCTATTTTCCCTGCAGGCCTACAATTACCCTGTCACCATAGACGAGATCTCATTGATCAGCTATCTTGAGTTGTTCATCACACGATCAAGATTCTCCGCATGAACCTGAAAAGGTATACCTTTCTGAGCTTATCAAGGAACTCAATGAACTGTTTGAAGGGGAGCTGACGGATAATGACGTCATAAATTACACTAACAGCGTAAGGGACAAGGTCCTTGAATCACCCACGCTCAGGAAGCAGGCAATGGCCAACACCAAGGATAGGCTGATCATCAGCCCGGACTTTGAGAGAGAATTCACGAAGGCAGTGATTGGCCAGATGGAAATCAATCAGCAGCTGTCAGAGCAAATATTGAACGATAGAGATAAGAGACTTAGATTCAGTTCCCTGGTTATCGATTTGATTTACAAGATGATAAGGAAACCTGACAAAAATCATGTATGAGACTTCCTTGTGGGAAGGATTTATAAGTAAATTCACATATAATTTTAATATGTTATTCCCCTCGAAAGAAGTATCGATAGTTAAGGTTGGCCAATCCTGTGAGGCAGAATTCAACATGGTCTGGTATACTCCGGGTTCATCCAATATTCCAAGTGATTTTGATTTATTAATAAACGTAGCCTCTGAGATTACCCATATATTGGAGATTCAGCAGGAAAGAGATAGTTCGTACAAATACGATGGGAAATTTCCACTGGAAGAAATTGTCACATTAACAGATAGGAAATTTGCAATTGCCCTCGACTTGAAAAATTTTGATAAATTTGTCTGGAATGACCTGACTCATCCCTCATCTCCACCGAGTGCAGAAACAAGGAACTTATTAAGGAGGGAGATTGCCAAGGAAAATTCAGGTCTTGGCCTGAATATTGCCAATTTGTTCATAGTAAGCGGCACTCCATCTAAGGGTTTTATCACAGTATTTTCCTCTGGTAAGGAGAAAAGGGTAATTCACTTTCTTTTTCATGACTGGAATTGTAATGTGATTATAAGAGCTAATGTGACTCTAGAACCCTTCGTGCTTGGTGAATACCCAGTTTCGCTAGTGCCTAAAGACGAATGGCCCATAAAAGTTCATGATTCAATCGATTGCCAAGGTCAGCCATCAACGTTTGAAGAGCAGGTACCACCAACATTTTACTATTTTACTAAATTCACTGAAGTGAGACCTGACAATTCATAAGAATTGACAGGTTTCAGGGCCCCATTTCCCTTATTTCATTTATATACTAATAATTCTGGCCAAAACTCTTCAAAAGTTAACAATATTGGCTCTCCCCACTTTCATGTGTGTAAACATGATTAACAAACAACATGGAAAGCCGTATTTATATGGATTGTTCTTTGATATGCCTGAGGTTTCATCTCCAAATATTATGAAATTAGGCTAAACCGGGGAAAAGCAACAGGTTTTCTAAATCTCTGCCCTTGAAGAACCCGCACAAAAGTCCAATGGCCCACAATATTTAAACAACAAAGAACTTTCAAGTTAAATTAGGTCAAAGTCGGCCAAATATCTGCAATAGGTTGATTACAACTAAGATTATAGTCGCCACAGAAACCACGAGGGTCCACTTAAGGAGGCGTTCATTGTGTATTCCAACTATAACGGGCTCTATACTCTTGCTTAGGTCGTTTAATTTGGAGATTGCATTTTCAATGTCGTTTTGAATAGACTCTAACATTCCCTCAACACTTTCAATATACTGCTTTGTAAATAGAGGATGTTCTTCGTTCGTTGCTAAGTTTTCTCTGAGAAATGGTTTGGTTTCCGGAATTTGGAAACCTCCATAGTCAGTGTCCCTATCTGGTGACCACAATAATGAAGCAAGAATAGAGTCTTGATAATCAAAATAGGGGAACCTCTCATTTGGCACTTTGAATTCAAAACTGCTTTTCTTTGGACGCCTTGATGATATCTCATTTTGAAAAGCCTGAATTCTACTCTTATATTCGAAGGCACGTATTGTAAGGTCAAGGATCTTGGAGTGTACCCTAAGCAATTTTCCTCTAGACCATCTTCCGTAATTTGAAATGCGATTGCTAATATTACCTATACTGTTATGCAGATTATCGACTTCTACTGATAGGTTCATGGAAAGTGTTGCTCTTTCTAAATTTAAATATAATAGTGAATCAAAGATTCTTTCTAAATGCGGTCTATTACTGTAATAATTCTTCACTTCCTCCTCTTTCTCTTCAAAGAATTTAAACGGAGTATATAATTCCGAAAAGCCTGTATTGTCCGAAAATAATCCGCCCAATCGAAGCTTATGAGGGTCGATTACATCTTCCAATTGGTCTCTATGTGTTCCAACCAAAATAATATAAAGGCCATATTTTTCCGAGATATCTATATCTAACACCCAAGTGCTCCTTTTTGATACTTGTAGCGAATGAAGATACTTACCTACAGGATCTGCATTTTTAAGGAGCTTATCTTGAAGTTGATAGGTGAAAGGTTCTTTGGGGACAGGGCTCGTCTGAGGAAAATTCCCCAATTTCATTTCTAAGTAAGCTTGTTCAATAGACCTATCTGTTTTGGTTGCAATGTAAGTGAGATTGAACGTATTAAAATCTTTTGAGCCCCTGCGCCTCATAAATCCCTTTTTAATTGCTCTATTGAAAAATTGTATCTGCATTGAGTCCAGGATAGATTCAATTTGATTGAAGCAGGCAACTCCACTTTCAGCTACATCGATGCAGAATTCTAAGATAAGATAGCTATAACCCAGTCTACCGTTAGTTTTGGAAGCAATTCTTATTTCTGATATACTGTCTAGCTCTTTGTTATTGTAAATAGATTTTAATTCCCCGTAATTCTTTCTCGATAGCTGCCAATTCAGGCACTCCTTATCGAATTTCCATACTTTACTCCCATCGGAGTAATTTTCATAAAATACTTTCTTTCTTATTAAGGGTATAAACGAATCCCCTAGCAAGCTCTTAATCACAGAAGATTTGGATGCTTTGTACTTGTAAGATAAAGGAAACACCGAAACGTAATACTGCCTTATTGCCTCTGTATTGAATGCTTCGCCATTTTTGATAGCCATTGTTAACTTTGCAATGTAGTTTTAAATATTTAGTCTGTTGGTTTTCTTAGAAACAATTGGGTTTGAGATGGGTTAATATTTTTCAATAATATTATATCCACCCCCCAACCCATTTTCTCATTTCTTTGCCATCATATTCCTCAAATGGGATATTAACGTAATGCTGGTATTGGGTGGCTGTTGAGTGTCCTTGACTCAATGCAATCTCCAGTGCCTTATAGGGGTAA
>JAKBQK010000548.1 GCA_021835265.1 Thermoplasmata archaeon | reverse complement strand
TATCTATTGCGTTTATTTATTGGAGGCTATCGACCATGATCTCTGATCCTGGGACAAAATAGTACATATATAAAGACCAAAAAAGTTCAGAACATATTCTTCGGCACAATTTGATAGATTCATTCGGACAATATAATTCTGAAATTCTTTGGACAGCCAAGAAAAATTTTGAACCTTTCTCTTGGAAATAATATTTTTTCTAAACCGCACAAAATGTGGATTCTCTTCACATTGACTGCCTTTAATTATAATGTTTGCTTTCTGGAAAAATATTGATTTATTTCAATTTCTTTAAAGTTTTTAAGCGCCGCTGGAGAGATTATGGCGGCCCAGTTCCAATGCCGTTATCCTTGCAAATATTCTGTCAATTCCCCTCAGTGATCTGAAGGGAACACTATGATCTGAGCTTTGTAAGGAATGTTATGAACGCATTTGGCGTCTTGTAAGGATGGGCTCTATTTCCCATGTTGTTTTCTTCAAGTAGATTCTTCCAGATCCTCAGAAATGACGAATCCATCATATCCTCAATTCTATCCGTAAGGGACCTGTTGTACCTGTCATCCGTCTGCTGTAACCGATCCAATATTTTCTTTTGCTCCTATTCCCGGTTGCTGTAGTCGGCTTTGGTGTCATACAAACCAATCGCTCCTCTGTATAATGAAATACAGGTGGGTTGGGCAACGCACTTCTACCAATAAAAAAATTTAAACCTCTAATGTCGTACATTATACAAGTGTATCTTACTTGAAATCCTCGAACTTCAATTTAGTATCTAATATAGATCTAACATCTCTTAACGAGATACTTGCCCATTTAAACAGTTCTCTTCAATCAGATGATCCAGTTGAGAGTTTTCAAAAAAGTATGAACGCTCTCAACAAGCTGTGGAATTCTGCATTTCGATTGGGACTCATTGAAACTAAAAGTCAAAGCGATAACGATGGCAAAAGTGAAACAAGTGACGGTCAAAAGTTCAGAGCACTAATCAGCTTACTATCTGGTAAAGAATCAGGCAATATTTTTGTAAGGTCACCTGAGTTCAGGGAACTTGTAGAACTTGAGCCTCGCGTTATGGACATGAAAGTGCTTGAAGATAACAACTATGACCCATCAAATATAGGGGAAAAATTGAGAAGGGAGGCGACTAAAAAGCACACCTCATTATTTAATAGCTACACGCAACCAGAGAACTCTTCTCCCGATAAACTGCTAAACCGTATGAGTGCTTTCCTGTATATTATTAGGTCAAACCTTTCTCACGGAGAAAAGACCTCCAATGGCCCTGACATAGAAAAGAGCAAAAGGGACAAAACCGTGTGCAGAAAGGCACTTCCTGTCGCCATAAGGCTTCTGGAAATTTTACTAAACGAATCTAGCAATTATCTAGCAACTTATGGTACTCTCCAGGACAATGACACTTTACAAAAGTATTCAATTGAAGCAAGACGTTTACCAGGAGAATGGTCGGTTGAAGGGAATGTGGAAAAATCCAATGGTTTATTTTATTTTAATTGGATTTCTAATGGTAAACGATTAGCTGTCACCTTGTATGAAGTAAATAAAGAAACCTATCGAATACTAGATAAATATGAAGGCAAGGAATATAGAAGGATATGTGTACCAGCATTTAATTCGACCGGCAAAGTCGGACTTGTTGTGAATATTTACACAAAGAATGACTCGTTCAATTTAGTATGAAATAATACTATCCATAACAGTACATACAAGAAAGTGGCAAATTACAAAATGTGTGACTGCTTTTTCTTATGATCATTGTCTATGTTGAAACCAGAACAGAAAGATGATGAATCGTTAACTTTTACGCTAGAATTTAACTGTAGTAAAGTATCCAAGGTATTACATCATTCCAAAAAGAATTGAAATTTTTTGGAAAGCAAAATTTTGGCTCTTAATGAACAGATATAAGAAATTTTTTAATATTCTGCACCTTTATACAATAATGCCAGATAAGTTTAGTAGACCTAAAGTGGCAAAGCTATTGATAGAAAGCATTAACAATTCACGGGTGGAATATGACAAGCTAAATGAGGTAATGCTTTCTGATGCTCCAGAGTACTTCATAACAGTCAATTCCGTTAAGAGGCTGTCTGAAAAATTTTCCTACTGTAACGTAACCATGGAATGGAGTGTTAAGAGCGCATTGGATGAGATGAAAGACAAAAGCACAAAGAAAGGGAAAAAACCAGGAAGACCCTATGTTGGACTAAGAAAAGATGGGAGGTTCGATATAGTGTTCTGGGAGAACGATTTGCCTTGGGGTATCATAGAGCTAAAGAAGGGCATTTGGACAAGCAAACAATATGAAGGAGACATTGGCAGAATTCGAGCGGCGCTAAAGACTGCTCAAAATATGAACAAAAAATACGAACTTAACGGTTTCTTTTCTTTCTATTTGGAAAGGCAGGATAATAAGAATAAAAGCAAGTTGGCAGACAGAAAGATATTAGATTTTTTAAAAAATATGAAGGAAAAGGTAAAAGACGAATTCGTGAGTTTACATGATTCTTCTTGAGTGTTAGTTCCCCATACCCAATTTCACTTGCTCATGAGAAAACATACCTTGTGATGCCTATGCCACTGACATGAGTTTCAGTTGTTCTGCAATCCTTCTTGCCTCCAAGGATGCCGAATCGATCTTCTTTGTCACCTCCTTTCCCGACAGGATATACTGAATCCTGACAGAATTAAGGATATCCCTTGCTGAAACAAGAGACACACGTTCATCCACTATTCTCATGCGATTGTATATCAGTGCAAGGAAAAGATAGGCAAGTAGGGACATGAACATATGCACCTTGATCTTCTGTGGGGTCCAGTGGTATATGGGAAATGCAATATCCATTGTGTTGATTGTGCGAAAACAGTGTTCCACCCTGTTCCTCTTCCTGTAAAGATCAATAAGTGCATCTGCACTCATGTCAGTTATATCCGTAAACAGAGCATTCATGCCCAGAAGTTTGAGCCTCTTCTTCATCCTCTCATGATCCACATGCATATCCGGAAGGATGATTGTCTCGTTCAGGTTCCTGGATTCCAGATATGACATGGCACGTTCCATTGAATCCGAATCGCCGGATTCAATTATGCTTCTTGTCCGGATGTATGTCTTCCTGAATTTTTTCATGAATGAAATGATGCGTTTCCTCTGAAGTTTTGAGCTATGGTATAAAATAACGCGATGATTCCTCCCATACACTATCTTCTCTGTTTCGATGAAAGAATCCTTTCCGACAGGAAGATCAAGAAGATCACTGTGATCTGAAAGTATAAGTGAACCGATGTATTTTCTATTTTTAATAATCCCTACATTATCTGCAGAATTGTAACCCCTGTCGAATATTATTATGGAATCCTCAGGAATCTGCTTCACCATCTCCGGAAATGTTTTCGAATCATGAATGTTGCCTGCATACGCATTCCAGAACAATGGTATATAATCGTAATTCGATCCTATGTAGTACGATATCTGGTTCAGATCGTACCTGTGCTTCTTGTTATGGCCCCTCTTTGCCATGTCATTCTCATCCATGAATGTGTACATGTTTGATGCATCCACAAATATTCTGGAGAAATCATAACCCATTGCCCTGACCTTCCCACTCACGGATTTCATGATCAATTTCATGTGTTCATCCGTAATCCGATCCATGAGGTTCCAGAAGTCCTGTGATCCTTTCTTTGGATACAGTGTGGATGCAAAGTCCCCAGGCATCCATCTTTCAATGCCACTTTTCGATTCAGGATCAGATAGCCTGTTCATGATAAAGACAAGGAAGTAATCACCGGGAGACATGCCCGTACCATGGCGGCCAACTATCCCATCGATCATTGACTTGATGCCAATATCCCTCTCCATGAGGAGGATGGATGCGGTGGTTCCAAAGGAAAGCGAATATGCATCCACATCCACATGACCTGAGACGATCCTTGCCAGATTCTCCATGTCACCGATATATATCTCCTTGGTTATTCTTGCCTTGCCGTTGATGCGTTTATTCCACCTCATGACGAGTCTTTTCTTACCACCTATTGTCTTCCATACAAGAAATGGCATCAATATGTATATGCATCTACAATATAAGAAGTTTATCAAATCATATCAACAAAAGACAGGTCTTGTAGGTTTCGAGAAATTAAATAAAACAAATCCGTATGCATCTACACTCAAAGTTAATGACAATCAGGTCTTACAGCGGATTTGCATTATGCAGTGAAATGGAAGGTGTAAAGTCACGGAATGCCTAAAATCTATGCTCG
>JAKBQK010000591.1 GCA_021835265.1 Thermoplasmata archaeon | reverse complement strand
GCTTTCGTTTGTATCAAGGTAGACAGGGAAGAGAGACCTGATGTTGATTCATTGTATATGTCAATAGCTATAAGGGAAAGGGGAAGCGGTGGATGGCCATTGAACATGATTTTAACACCTGATAAGAAGCCAATCACATCATTCACCTATCTTCCCATTCATTCCATACACGGGAATATAGGGATAATTGAGCTTTCTGAAACTATCAATACCTTATGGAAGGATGAAAGAGAGTCGCTTCTTGAAAGGGCAGATCAGCTAATTTCTTCAAGTGCTAAGAAAGAAGATTCGGAGATTGTTAAAGTAGATACCGAAAAGCTCTTCAAACATGCGTTCACCGAATTGAAGAAGGTGTTTGATTATGATTTTGGAGGTATTGGAAACGGAATGAAGTTCCCTTCACCTCACAATATAATATTCCTCATCAAGTATTATAATTACTTCGGAGATGAAGAAGCACTCCAGATGGCTGAAAATACTTTATTGGCAATGAGAAGAGGAGGCATTTTTGATCACGTGGGATATGGGTTTCACAGATATTCCACAGACAGGGAATGGAAAGTACCACACTTTGAAAAAATGCTATACGATCAGGCTTGGATTATGATGGCTTATTCATATGCATATGCAACCACTAAAAAAGATTTCTATAAGCAAGTTATCAATGAAATTTTTGAATTTCTTCAGCGGGAGATGAAATCTCCTGAAGGTGGATATTATACTGCTATCGATGCTGATTCTGAAGGAATAGAAGGGAAGTTCTACCTGTGGACAGAGAATGAATTAAGAAGCATCCTGAAAGAGCAATACGAGGAAATTAAAACAATATTTGAAATAACATCTAATGGCAATTTCCTCAATGAAAGAGATGAGACAAATACAGGTTTCAATATCATATATCCAAAATTTGAATCCTTTTCGAAAGATAAAACTGGAAATAGTTACGAATGGATGTGTGATAATGCCAAAAAAGTGCTAAATATTTTATTTAAAAACAGGTCAAATAGAATTAGACCAGAGACTGATACAAAAGTAATTGCGTCAACAAATGGAATGATACTATCTGCCTTATGTACTGCGTATCTCGCAACTTTTGACAAAAGATATAAAGAAGCTTCGGCAGACCTATTTGAGTTTATCAAAAATAATTTCATCAGTGACAATAAGATATTAAGGATATCATACAATAATGGAAAACAAATTCTTGGACTACTAGAAGATTATGCAAACGTTGTTCATGGGATTCTGCAGTATTATAGAGTAACCTTGGATGAAGAGACTCTTCTCTTATTCAATACCTTAATGAATTTTTCACTTGAAAGCTTCGACACCAATGATGGAACATTTCAGGAAAGAGAAAATTCCTTAACAAATGCTCATAATTTTGAATTATATGACGGTGCAATTCCTAGTTCTAATTCAATGATGATGAGAAATGTTGGGTTTTTCAGCCTCATGAAAGACTTATATGATCTCTCTATGCGTTTTAATAATCTTAAGAAAGATTTTATAACATCCATTTTAACAAATAGCACCTCATATAGTTGGTTAATTACAGTGTTGTATGAAATCCCAGAATCAATAATAATAAAATTGCCTGAAGCATGGATAACAAGCAACTACACAGAAAGTTTAAATCTACTTTCAATCAGGGAAAAAATATTAAAAAAGGTAAATTCCAATTCAACTGAAATATGTAAAGTTTCGGAGTGCATCTACAAATTTACAAAACAAAAAGAAGAATTGGAAATATTAAAAAAGTTATAAAAATAAAAAAGTTTTGGTATTTAGTCGTTTCTAAATACTGCTTGTGCAACGATTATTGATGGCGATGGTGGTGTAGAGGTAGTGAGCGCGCTGTTCGTTGAGATGTCCTTTAGAATTATAGATGTCAATGTGACGTTACCATGATCATTCCCGCTTCCATAACCATAATAATCCGTTAAAGCTATGGATGTGGTTGGGGAAAGATATTTTGAGTTACCATTGCTTAAACTATAACTCATTTCATTATGTGTTGTTGCAGGTGTCAGGTTGAAATCGTGACCTGAATAAGTTCCAAGATTTATAGAAGCTGTATTAGAACCGTTAAAAACTTGCAAGACAACACTCGATAACGAAACGTTACCTGAAATACTATTTACGGATATTGAATAATTATTTGTTGATGTTTCCGTAAAACTTATACTAGCTGTTGGATTTCCAGATGATAATCCCTTTGTGAACCCTCCTAACACAGTGTATAATGTTGCAGCCAATACCACCGTTATAGCTATCAAAAGAATTGTTGCGATTATAGGGGAAACCGCTTTATCCTCTTTATTTATTATTTGTTTCATTTTATTTTCACCTAAATTGGTATCCCTGTTATTACTAAATGATTATATAAACGTTTTTACGTTGTAAAAAATTTTTCACACAGAATTATTAGAATCAGACTTGCTATTTCTTTTAAATTTATTATAGGAAGCAGTTATCCCAAATGCCTGACCTAGAATTAAGCCTGCTGCAATTGTCATCAGGATTGCAAGGATGGGATCGAGTATGGAAGGATAAGAAGAAACATACAGATTCAAATACCATTTGAATAAAAAGAGAGCAGTCCATGCTGTCGTTATTCCGATTCGTTTGCGGTAATATATACTACCTTTCTTCATTAAGAATTTTGTAAACCTGCCCCGTTCCGCACCTATGATGATCCCCACAATGTATATCCCACCCGTGAAATACAACTGAAGAAAAGTGAGATTTAGCAATGAATAAGCGGTCAGAATCAGATAAAATAACGGAAAAAGAAATATCCAGAGAAATGATAGTTTTTTTCCCTTTTCTGTTCGAATTGCACGATAAATTAAAAGTGCAAGTGAAAGCAAAATGAATAGATAAAGCTGGATCTTAAAAGAATAGATTTCATTGTAAACAGATTGTGGGATTATATTTCCATAATAAACCATATGATGGTTAATAATAGAGTTAATAATTTACTTTTGGAAATTGAGATAGCCTATTTGATTTTGAAAACCCATCTGGAAAGTAAATTCCCAATTTATGAAATTGTTTTTTAAATGGATATAATTAATGAGTGGGGACATATTCAACCTATCCTGTAACTTTCCCGGAACAAGGTAACAAAAGTTTCTTTCATTTCTGATATGCTCTCAAATCTTAAGTTGTGGTTAGGTTCCATACCTTTCTTTATAGCATTCCAGAGATCTATTGAAACGTTTTTGTTGAGTTCATAGAGGGGCTGAAGTTTAAAACGGCCTATATCACTAATCATCTGTTCCATTGTATCGTATAAACTACTGTTCCCAATCTTGGTTCTGATAAAATTAATTCTTGCCCATAAGTTTCCTTTTGCATTGTTCTGGTTGACACCTCCAGAAAGCAGTTCATACATAAGACAGTTTATTTCATATATATCCCATGAGGGTGAAGCGGGTAAATTTCGTACAGCATATTCTGGAGGATAATAATACGGAATAAACCCAAATATTTCCTTATATTCATACGGATCAAACGCTTCCCCACCAAAGCCCCTTATTTTTACTCCTATGTTTTCGGAAAGGACAAGATTATTCAAAATCTGATCAGACCCAATAACCTGTGAGAATTCAGAGAGTCTGGTGTTGCTCCCTATGAAAACATTTAACAAACAGATATTTCCGTGAATTATACCCATATTGTGAGCCTTTTCAAGAGATGATAAGATGTCCATAAATACCTTAAAAAACATCTGCTTTGATTTCAAATCACCCAAAGACCAGTCCAGTGAATTAAGTTCCCTTCTTTCAATATATTCTAAAATCACAACTGGTGGAGCATCCTTGTAATTATCCTGATTTTCGATGTATAAGGTTGCAGAATTCGAGTGTGTTTCAAGAACCTGCTGAATATTTTTAATTCCGTTTAGTTTTGTTAAACCATTGAATCTCCTCTCCATCAAACCGATAATATTGTTGTCGAGTGCCAGTTTGTTTCCATGACTGGAATATTGCTTCAGTACCAGAATCGAGAGCCTTCGAAAAGCTCCTGAAGAATTCACCCCAAAAAGATGAAAAAAAGATGGATCAAATGAATCATTTATTTCATTAATGGGATAACCCCACACCTTCCTGCCAATCCAATACCTCGGTATTGGCTTCTTAACGGTATCATCAATTATTACTTGATCAGATGGTTTTTCTTCAACCTCTGGAACGTTAAAGTCCTCTTCGTTCACAATATATGAAATGCTTAATTTTCCCATGACCGGTAATTTTAGAGATGAAAGTACGA
>JAKBQK010000321.1 GCA_021835265.1 Thermoplasmata archaeon | reverse complement strand
TAAAGATTTAATTTCATTGAACACAAAAAATGGCTTATTTCCATCAACCAGCATGAACTGATTGAACATACGGTTTATCCTCAGACCTTCAATGTGTGGTATAATCCATTCACCAAACTGATATCTTGCTATGGAAAGAAGTTTCTCCTTCATGAAATCTCTTCTCCCCCTTACATCTTCTTCTGATCTAATTTGAGATATTCTCGCCTTTAGTTCGTCAAACTGGTTATCAGTTCCCTTTTTCCATAGAATAAAATCTTCACCAAGATTCAGTCTTTCCTTAACAAATAACATATCTTCCGGAAGGAAGAAAATCGTATTCTTATACTGATTTTTTGATATGAACGATCTAATTGATCTTATTATATTCTCCTTTTCTTCCAGGAACCAGTTACCAGTTACAGGAATATCATAGAATCCAGCAGGATATGTTTCTTCTAGCTCTCTTGGAACGAGAGTTATGGGAGAAGTAACGATCACTTCGTTAATGTGCCTTCTAAGAGAACCCAGTGCCTCAAATATTTCACGATGTGATTTAGACGTAGAATAGGGCTTTCTCGCAGAGCAAGGCAAGAAAAGAATTGTTTCAAGATTGTTTGGTTTTTTATAATCTTCCAGCACATATCTGTTAAACCTCACTATATCTGGCCTCTCAAGTGATTCTAAGCCACCAGCTATAACCGATCCTGTGGTTCGTGGATAAACCTTTTCAAATTCTTCTGATTTTTCATCCATCAGCATCCTGATTATCTCCCTTGCCTTTGAACTTATATTCCATCTTTCAACCATTTCCATCAGGGTCATCGATTCGACGCCTTTTTTTAATAAGGACACCAGATCTTGAAGGAATTTTCCGTTTTCTTTACTATTGTCTTCCCCATTATGGATTCTACCCATCATAGTATATAGTGTCCCGTGTGAGCCTTCCATATCTGCATTAATGTCATCAAATATGTCAATTCCAAGCATGAACAGTTGTGGTAACAAATAAGGGTCAGAGATTCCTGGGATATAAAGAAGCTTGTCATATCCCACATTTTTCTTTATGTCCAAAATGAGATTAACAGTTTGTCTGCTTCTCTTGAGAAAAAATGGGTTGATTATGGGAATTATGAAATCATCTGTTTCAGCGATGGTTATGGTTCTTTTTCCTATGTTTATGTCTCTTTTTGTTGCACTTTCTCCCATGAGTGAAATTTGATCTTCCTTTATTTGTACAGTGTTACTGTCTAAGACTAATGGAAATTCTATCTCCTTCCCGTTTATCTCTATATAACCAGATCTTGAATATGCAAAAAAAGACTGAGATTTTATCACTGCGGGTAATGACTTGCATTTAAAAAAGAGTTGCCATAAATCTTAAAAAAGTGATCTTCGTTAATCCTTAGAAATACATCTCAGGTTATGATTGGGAAACGCTATTTGTTAATATTTTTTGGTTTTTCTAGCATGAAAACCGACCATCGTATTTTGTCTATGAACTCTCCTTGTTCAACAGAGATGAAACAGATTCAACCATTCTTCTTGACTTTTACTTGGCCTGTTTTTAATGAATCAATCAATGGTAAATGAAAAACTGCATTGGACAAACCTGATTTAATGTAAAGCACCTGAAAAGTAATATTCAAATCTATGAGCAATTTGGCAGTAAATTAATTTAATCTCAACATATATATCATTTAAATAAATCTATTTATGTTCTTTGAGTGAATTCTGGAGATAGACAAAACCAATGACATTAGTCCCTCAGGGACCCTAAGAACATTATAAATATAAGTGTAGAATGTTAGATTATGGCTGTAAAGGATATTTTTAATTTTGCCAGAGAAAGCGAAGCCATTTTGATTATAAATGGTGGAGAAAATTCACTTGATAAGACATTCCAGTATATAACGAGGGCACCTGGAGGAGTTTTTGAGGGATCTTTCATAGTTGCAAGACCTGATGATTCAACAATTTATACTTCCATTCTTGAAGAAGAAACAGCGAAAAGAACGGGACTTGAGGTAAAGATTTTTAAATCCCGTCAGGAATATGAAACCATGATGAGGGATAGTCTCAAGAAATACAACACAGTTGGACTAAACTATGCATCCTTATCGCTTGAAAATTATAAGAATCTGCTCAGGATCATTCCAGATAAGGATTTTGTAGATGTGTCAGTTTCAATTAAGGAAGCCAGAATAATAAAGGATAAAGAAGAAATTGAATTCCTGAAAGAGGCTGCAAAGATAGCCAGCGATTCAATAGAGGCGGTCCATCTCTCCCTAAAAGAAGGGATGACAGAAAAGGAAGTAGCCTCAAAGGTTGTGTATGAAATGATGAAAAATGGTGCAGATGGGCCTTCTTTTTCCACAATTGTAGCCTTTGGAGAAAATGCATCGCAACCCCATTATTCGCCCGGGTTGAGGAAATTGAAAAAAGGCGATGGAGTGCTGATAGACTATGGTGCACTATACAATGACTATTGCTCTGATGTGACCAGAACAGTATGTTTTGGGAGAGCCTCAGAAGAACTGAAAGAGGTTTATGACATTGTTTATAGAGCTCAATCTGAATCCATGAAACTAATTAGAGAGGGTGCCAACGGCAAGGATGTTGATATAAAGGCAAGAAATGTCATTGATTCTACAAAATATAAGGGACGCTTCATACATTCCCTTGGTCATGGAATAGGTCTTGATGTCCATGATCATAGCGCGCTTTCATATAATCTTGACTTCCCGCTAAAAGAGAATATGGCCATAACCAACGAACCTGGCATTTATCTTCCGGGAAAACTGGGTGTAAGAATAGAAGACGATGTAATAGTGAAGAAAGATGGTTGTGAGGTAATCTCACACGGAGCAACGAAGGAACTGAATGAACTATGAGAACTAGACCCGATGTAATGTCTCTTAATGCAATGGTTTCCACGTCAAGTATTTATGCCTCAAGGACAGGTGTTAAAGTCCTTGAAGACGGGGGTAATATTGCTGATGCTGCCATAGCAACCAGTGCTGTTCTTGCAGTGACACAGAATAACCTTTGTGGCCTTGGAGGGGATGGATTTGCATTGCTGAGAATGAATGGAAAAATCATTTCAATTAACAGCAGCGGAAAATCATCTAGAAATATTAATGCTGAGATGTATGGAAAAAAGGGCATGAAATCCATACCATATATGGGTCCTTTAGCAGCAATTACTGTACCGGGACTGGTGGGTCTATGGCAAGAACTTGAAAGGCATTCTTCAATGGATACAAAGGATTTACTCAAATATGCCATTAAGATAGCCAGAGAAGGATTTCCTGTAACACATAATTATGCAAGATCAATTGAATTGACCCTCAGGAGAACCAGAGATAGGAATTTCAGAGATACCTTTTCCAGCAATGGACTTCCCCCACTGCAGGGTGATGTATTCTTCCAGGAAGATCTTGCCTCAACTATTGAATCACTATCCAATGATGGGCTGGATTCTTTTTACAAAGGAAATTTTGCGGATAAGCTTTCAAAGGCGTTTCAGAAAAGCGAAGTTGTAATAGATGAAACCGATCTTTCCAAACATAAACCTAAGGTTCAGGATCCACTCAAATCGTTCTATGAAGATAGAGTTATTTACGAATTACCTCCAAACAGTCAGGGAGCTACGGTAAATTTTAACCTTAATTCTCTAAGATTCATGAAAGATGATGATCTTTCGTATGAAGAAAAAATAATGAAAAGCCACCTCATTGCAAATAAATTCAGGAGAACATTCATTGGAGACCCGGATAGAATGCCACTTCCTTCCAATTATCTTGATGAAGCATTTTACTGGAAAGTGGTTGATAGTTCAGAGAGTGGAAAATCTGCATCGGGTAAGGATGGAGATACTACCTACTTCACCATAGCAAACACAGATGGGGATGCAATATCAATTATACAAAGTAATTACACCGGATTTGGATCTACTGTTGTTCCTGAGGGTACAGGATTTTCCTTGCAGAATAGAGGGTCCTATTTTTCACTTGATCCTGCACACCATAATTACCTTGAACCTGAAAAGAGAACTTTTCACACACTCTGTGCTGGTATGATCGAAAGAAATGGCGAATTTGAATATTCTATTGGCACTATGGGTGGAGATATCCAGCCTCAGGTTCACGTAAATAAGATCCATGAATTGATAGACTTAGGGATGACACCTCAGGAGGCAATTGACCTTCCCAGAATAAATATACCTGCAAATATATATGAAGATCCTGATCTGCTAATATTTGAAGAAGGTGCATCGTTCAATTATGATCTGTCAAAATATTTCAAGAGGATGCATAGTTTAGTCCAAC
>JAKBQK010000018.1 GCA_021835265.1 Thermoplasmata archaeon | reverse complement strand
GCATCAATTTCCTCCAGATAGTGAGATGTAAGAATTATGGTTACGTCCATTTCTTTCTGAATTTGCCTTACATAATCCCACATCTGTGTCCTTGTCTGGATATCAAGACCCAGTGTTGGTTCGTCGAGAAACAGTATCTTTGGGTTATGAACAAGCCCTACTATGAGTTCCAGCCTCTTCCTCATTCCTCCGGAGTAGGTTCTAACATACCTATTTGCGGCTTCTGTCATATCAACAAGTTCAAGTAGTTTTGGAATTCGTTCTTCATATTCTTCTTTGGATACATCATAAAACTGAGAAACCATCACTAAATTTTCTCTTCCTGTTAGGTCTTCATCTGCAGTAAGGTCCTGTGGAACGACACCAATAGTCTTTCTTACCATAAGGGAGTCTTTCCTTATATCATACCCTGCCACTATGGCAGTTCCTTTTGTGCAGGAAATCCTCGTTGTAAGCATATTGATTGTCGTTGTTTTTCCTGCTCCATTTGGTCCAAGAAGACCATATATTTCCCCATCTCCAATCTCAATGTTCAAGTCATCAACAGCCTTGATTTTCCCATTATATATTTTGCTCAGGTTATGAGTTTCAATTATGGATTTCATTCAATCTTCACTCTCCTTTATTTTTTCAAGAACAGCCATTATCTTAGTTTTCATATCATTAATTTTTGAAGGATCAAAACGGGAATAATCAAAAGTTTCAATAATATACGTTAAGTTTGCAGTTGTCTCTTCCAGAATATCATTTACGTTTTCTGTGCCTATGAGATTTTTTACCATGTCATCGTACTTCTTCATCTCATTCCTTCCTTCTTCGGTAATGCTGTATCTTCCATCATTGTCCCTTTTCACGAAGCCTTTTTCTTCCATATGTGATAGGGCAGGATATACACTACCAGGACTTGGTCGCCATCTTCCATTTGATTTTCTGGACATTTCTTTAATAATATCAGCACCCTTCAAAGGGCCTTCCGAAATATTCCTCATTATCCAGTAATTTAACATTCCACCTTTCATGTCTTTATCAGTATCGATTTACGATATATAAAACATTTTGAAAGTTTTAAGCTTATTATAATATTAAAAAATTAAATTGAAAAATCCTTCCACACTATTAGAATTTCTATGCATAAACATTCTTTTAGAGAAATTTCCCTATAAGAGTTACTTTTTAGTATGAGTCAGATTCACCTTTTAAGTAGGTTTACATTTCGTGGAAGAGTAAAAACAATAAGATTTATCTAGTTACAATCATATTACCAACCAAATAAATGAAACTAACTAAGCTGATATTCATCGCTGCCTTTTCGATCATATGTGTTTTTCTTATTGTTTCAGCGTCTAGCATATATGTATCTGCTGAAAATGATTTGAAAGACATAGAACTTTCATTTGTCAAACTTGAGATGACAAACGGAAAATTGACAGCAAGCATGGACGTTTCAGCCAGGAACACAAATGCTCTTCCCTCAACAGTTTCAATATTCAACAACAATCTCACAATAAACCCCTATAGCAGTTCAAATTCATTTTTTAACATTCCCATAAACATTACCTCTCTTACTGCTAAAGGATGGCCAACAGATTCTATTATCTATTATGCCAACGCAGTTATATCAGAGTTTCTAAATGGTGTAGGAGTTGCAACCCTTTCCAGGAATATCAGCACTCAGTTACCGTTCCTTTTCACAAACGTTTCCCTCGTTAAGAGTTCAAATAATAACACCTATACTTTATTCATCAACGATATGATTCCAATTGGGATATCAGTTATCAAAGTAGGAATGTATATGGGAGAAAAATTTCTCGGCAATCTTTCCTTCGCCAATCAATCAGGCAACATAAGTGGCAATCTTTCTCTTTCAGGGGTTCTAGATAACTCAAACTTACTGGGAAATCTAAGTTCTGTATTCTTTGATTTTCTTGGTGTAAAATTAAATTTAGCGCAATTCATGGGTAAAAATTGAACATCAGAATATCTGCCTGCCAAGAAATTTAGTATCATTCAATTTTTCAAAGATTAACTCTGAGCAAACTCTGCATTCTTTCACTTTGTTTACCTTTATTTTTTGCAATTCCATCAGTGTGGCAGAATAGAAATAGAAGTTTTCATCCCTAATACGATCCTGAAAATATCGTAACAGTAAAGAGGTTCCCATAACTGATACTGTACTTGGAACTGGAGGAGAAATCTGTTCCGCATGGCAGTTTAGAGGGATCATCCTCCTTCCACCTGTAAGGCAATTAAGGCAGGCAGTTTCACCTGGCACAATGAGCATGAATTCGCCAAAATATCCATAACTATTGGTCATTATCCATGGAATTTTCTTCATCACAGCATATTCGTTTATCAGTTCTCTGGTCAGAAATGAGTCAGTAGCTTCAAAGATCAGGTCACTATTTCCAAGTATGGCATTAATATTTGATGAATCTACATATTCTCTAACAAAGCTTAACTTCTTATTGATTGAACGAGTTTTGATTTTATTGTATACGGTTTCTGCTTTATTCATACCTAAATCATCCTCATCAAAGAGGGGCTGTCGTTGCAGGTTTGATTGTTCAACAGTGTCACCATCAATCAGTCTTATCTGTGCACCTAAAGATGATAACAGCGTAGATGCAAGCTGTCCATTACCCCCAAGCCCTATTATAGAAATATTGACACCATTTAAGATTTCTTTCACTTAAAGAACATAGAAAAGTAATAAATATAGATTATTTCTAATGCAACAATGAAAGTAGCAGTAGTCAATAAGGTAGGCCAAAATTTGGATATCGAGGAAAGGGGTACGCCAGAGCCTGGTGCAAACGAAGTAGTTCTGAGACAGGATCTGACTGGTATTTGCTACAGGGATATTCTAACCCGGGATGGGTTCTTTCCCAGGCTTCACACTCCTATAGTTCCAGGTCATGAAGTTTCAGGAATAATCGAGAAAGTTGGTTCAGGTGTGGAATATTTTCAGGTTGGTGACAGGGTCACAAGTCTGATTTATGTTCCCTGTGGTCACTGTTATAACTGTGTTTCTGGAAACGAGAATCTGTGCACAAATAAGAAGACACTTGGAGAGAACATAGATGGTGCATACTCAAAATATGTTAGGTTAAATCAGAGAAGTCTAGTAAAGGTTCCCAAAGAGGTAACTTCAGAACTGGCAGCAATTTCAGCTTGCGTAACAGGAATGCTTGTAAATGCCCTGAAGAGGGTTGGTGGAATAACAGAAGGGAGCAGAGTCGTAATAACTGGAGCAGGAGGTGGAGTGGGGACACACGCCATCCAGATAGCAAAGGCATTTGGAGCAGAAGTTACTGCGGTTACAAGTTCGCAATGGAAAGTTGACTCTCTTTACAAGCTAGGTGCAGATCACGTCATATCTTCAGAGGGGGAGTTCAATAAGAAAGTAAAGGAAATATGGGCCGATGGGGCCAATATATCCCTGGAGAACACTGGAGATGCAACATTCAACGAAGCATTCAGATCACTTGGATTTGGAGGTAAAATGGTCGTTGTCGGCAATCTGAAACCATCCTCACCACCGCTACAGCTTGGAGTGCTTATACTGAAAGGAAACACAATTTCCGGTAATATATCGTCAACAAGAAAGGATATAATGGATGCACTTGAAATGTCGGCTAAGAAAAAGATCAAAGCTGTGGTTTCAGAAGAGATTTCAATAGACCAGATCAATGAAGCATATGAAAGGATAAAAGAGAAGAAAAATGTTGGCAGGGTATTTATAAAGTTCTAAATCAGTCAAAAATTAAGGGGAAACTATCAGGCAGGTGAGTTTATTTATACTCAACTGTTTTCCATTTCCATCTTTAGCATCTTCTGAAATTCAATGAAAACATTAGATTCGGTGTTCCTTACACTAAGGATGTCTCGAATCATTGAATCGACCGACAATTTATAATTAACAAATTTTTCAACGGTCTTCTTTACATCTTCTAATGCTCTCATCTCAATGGTTGGATCGATTCTATCCCATCTTTTTTCTATCCTGTTTATATTCACCTTGGTATCTCTCAGACTCAAATATGCAATTTCTGACTCTATCTGTTCCATATCTATTTTATTTTCAAGAGAAAATAGCTTTGCGTAAAGTGATAGCTGGTTCACATAGTCCCTGTTAACTTTTTTGGAAGTTTTAAAGTCCACAATAACTGTTTTCTCTGTATTTCCTTCAATGTACTTATACAATCCATCGATCCTGCCCTCAACAGTAATATTTGTCATAATATCCGGGAAAACGTTACTAACCTTTTGCTTGAATTTCATTTCAGATCCTAACCATTTACCCTTCTGTATTTCCCTTACGTATTTATCATAGGAAATGAAATTGCTCCACGTTCTGGTAAGCTTTTCGTCATTCATAATTGGTGGCGTCTCATGACTTTTTATATAATTTTCTATGTAGCTGTGAATATCACTTCCAAAGGTTAAGGCTGAAGATTTAGTCTGTATTCCTAGCACATATGACTCAACAAATTTATCCAGTTCCTTGACCCTCTCGAGCATGGTAAAACTCAGGTTATTCAATTTTTCCATTTTCTTTTTCAAATAATCCCTTATCCATGGTTTGAAATTAAGCTTCAATTTTTCTCTATCGGAAATATCCTTCATACTTACAAATTCATTATTTACTATCTTAGTTGTAAAGTCAATTTTTTTGCATGGTTCTAAATCATATCTCGTTGAAGATTTTTTCTCAGTTATAATATCAAGAGAATTCTTTGTTCTAGTAAGTGCAACAAAATCTATCCTGTTTTCCTCCTTTATTCTTTCGTCCCTACTGTAACTCAGATTATTGCTTTTCAGTATGGAATCTACGATAAGATCAATGGCACTTATATTCTTCTTCTCTGTGTATTTTGGAATGTATATAACGTGATCAAATTCAAGCCCCTTTGCCTTATGTACGGTAATTATACAGACCTTCTCTGAGATCTCATCAACACTATCCCTTGAATTCTCCTGAAGTATATACTTCTGGAGACTGGCGAGGGAGTATTCTTCTCCTGTTCCGAATCTATCAAGGAACATGGGAAGAGAGTCAAATACATCCTTGGCAGCCTCAAAGGCTGATTCGCCCAGAGCAATAGAATTTGGAATTATATAATCATTGAATAGCTGAAGAAGTTGATTCTTATGATTTCCATATTTTTCCCTTATATCTATCAACTCTCTGGGAAGAACCTTCTTCAGATCGTTTTCAAATCTCATTCTCTCTGCTATCTGAATACCATCGTATAATGGTATCCTGGAGTAAATTGAATAGATCATTCCAATTATGCTGTCAGAGGTTCCGTAAATCCCACCGATGAATTTTGAAATTTCCTCTCTCCACAGCTTCTCACCTTTCGTACCAGAAATCTTTTGATGTGAAATATTCTTTAATGTGAGAGAATCTGAAAGATCATTTGCCTGTTCATTAGTTCTAACAATAATACCTACGGATTCATCATTATTCTGCTTATTCAGAATTTCTGTTACTGCATCTATCAATTCACCCTTATCTTTCAGCCTGATAAGTGTAACCACCCCATCCTTTTCATTCATGTTCCTGAAATGGTCCAGCTCAGGTGACAGTTCTTCTGGTTCGTGAGTTCTGTAGAAGTTAATGCAATATTCAACAACATTTTTTGGCAATCTTCTGGTTCCATCTATGACCCTTTTTTCAAAATCTTTCCCGGACATCATATCTCTTAAAGCACGAATGTTACCACCCTGGAAACCGAAAATTGCCTGTTTCATGTCTCCAACAGCATACACATTCTCCCCAACCTGCTTTACCAGTTCATATTCTATTTCACTCATATCCTGAACTTCGTCAACAAAAACATACTGATATTTATTGAAGTGGGCCTTGGAATAATTTACAGCTCTTAAGAGAATATCGTTATAATCCATCTGAGATAAATTCTTTGAAGATTCGTAGTCACGGAATATATCTAGAAATCCCTCACATAAGATTTCCATTTCTTCCAGAGTGTAACCATTCACTCCATTACCATTGTTATACTCCATCCTTACATTTTTCTTAAGTTCCTCTATATGGACTTTATCTGGTAAAATAGCAAAACTTTTGAGGAACTTTATCGCATTCACAATTTGACCTACGTTTACTATTGCCGGATAATCTTTCGATAAAACTTCTCCATCATAATTCATTATCTGTCTTGTTTCAAGAGATTTTAATATCTGATATCTGAGGAATCTTTCAGGTATCAAGTCCCCACCTTCCATTCTATGATTTATTATACTTTGAGATAGGCTATGGAATGTATGAATGTCCGGCACCTTATACTTTGTATCCTTCATCTTAATTATAATCCTTCTTTCCATCTCATCTCTTGCCTTATTTGTGAACGTGAGGCATAAAATATTATCTGAATCTACTCCTTCTTGAAGAAGTTTTGAAACCTGATTTGAAAGGTCTTCAGTCTTACCAGACCCAGGATTTGCAGAAACAAGTATCCGTGATTTGCTCATCATATTTCATGATAGTAAGAATAACATTAAGGTTTTTGCCTGTAATATCCCTTCATTATCCACTATAATTTCTGATTTAGAAACAAGTACAGAGCTTAATTAATCAGATACTTTAACACGTTCAATTACGCATCATGAGTTGATTCAAAAGTTATAAATTAAACCTTTTATGATATTCATTTTCGCATTTTACATCTAATTCGTTGTAAAGATTAATTAAGATCGAGAATATAAGAATTTAATGAAGTTAGAATTCTCTAAATTTTTGAGTGGAAAAAATAAGGAGAAATTAGTCAAAAGGTCATATTCGATCTGTATGTTTTACCAAACAAATCATTCGGTTAACCAGATATTTTCCAGTAATAGTTTTATCTATTAATTGGTGGAACAATGGTCGAATCGAGGAAAGGAATTAGAGAAAGGATTCACAACATAAGGATCAAGAAATATGAATCCTATGAACCATCAATAGAAATTCGTGAAGTGGAATATAACAAGGATGACGGTACCCTTAATGTCTTTGTAACTCCGAAGCATAGAAAATATATTAAGAGCATGGAGGTCACAATAAGGGATTATAAACTTCGGGATAGAGTAGTAAAACTCAAAAAAATTAGAGACGAATTCAGATTATCATACAGACTGGACAATGAGAAAAAGTATAGTTTCTCCTTTTATTCGATTGCCAAAGATGGTAAATTCACTCGAATGGACATTGATATGGAAAAACTAAAAGAAAATATGAGAATAATAGGTATAGAAGAAAGTCATGCTCCTGAAGAAAATCAATCCATAAATAATGTAGTTAAGGAAAAGACCCTATCGTCTATGTCTACGGGATCTATATTCACACCTGTGAAAAGATCCTGGCCAACCTCATCACAGTATGCTCAGTCTTTGCAGAACCCAAACTTTTCTTTATCTAAAAATTATGATGAACTTAAAGGAATAACATTTGAGAAAAACCAGAATGTGAAGTATTCAAGTATTATTCAGGGAGCAGGTAATTTTGGTGTGGTCTTCAAATACAGGAGTAATGCTGGAGACTTTGCACTGAAATGCTTCACAAGAGGAAGTCCAAATATTCAACTCAGATATTATGAAGTTTCCAAAAAAATAAATGATTCACAAATTTCATTCCTTCTTGATTTTAAGTTCTACCAGGATGCATTAAGGGTGACACAACGACCGAAGGAGTATTTTCCAGCGGTGACTATGAAGTGGATCGAAGGAAAAACTCTTCATACTTTTATAAAAGAGAATTTAGCGAACCATGAAACATTTAAGGCAATCGGAAACAATCTCGTAAACTGTATCACGGAAATGCAGAACAATTTCATAGCACACGGTGACCTCTCGTGTGATAATATATTGATAGATACAGGTAATAATGTAAAACTTATTGACTATGACGGAATGTTTGTTCCAGCCCTTAAAAAACTTGGTTCAGAAGAGCTTGGACATGAATCATTCCAGCATCCAAGGAGGGGCAAATACTACGGAGAAAGACTTGATAATTTCTCTATACTCATAATATATACCTCATTGATCGCACTTTCAAAAAATCCGAAGTTATGGAAATATAATGGGGACGACCCCGATAAGCTTCTCTTTGATATTACTGATTTCGAATCTCCAGATCGCTCAAAAGCGTTAAGGGACGTTCAATCTGAAAGTCCAAAATTAAAGAAGCTGGTAAAACTAATAAATGAATACCTGGGGCAGCCTCCAGACTGGTCAGGTTTTGATCCTTCAACTCTTCTCAGAATGAGATAAGTATGGCTGAAAGGTCATCATTTTTTATGGTATTTTCGTTTCTCATATCATCAAAAAAAGTTCTGTCATTATAATGATCCCATAATAGTCCGAAACTATCTTCGCCTGACTCCATTATAAATTTTGACATGGCATCAGTCGCGAGTATTATCTCATTTCCTTTAATAATCTTAAATTTCTCCTGCTTAATATTTAATTTCTGTTCAAAGGGTTTATTGTTTAGGGGGAAACCATATCCAGACCAGACGAGACTTGGGTGAATACCAAATTGATCTGGGGAATTAAGTGGAAAACTTTTCATCTTGCCCTCATCAAAGATGAAAATACATGAATCTCCTATAGCATGAACAATTAAGCTTTCCATAGAACCAAATTCTGTACTAATACCCAAAAAAGTTGAATAGGCTCCTCGAACAGCCTTGTTTTTAACATTCCATTTAAGTCCTTTCCAGTTTATGCTCTCATACCACATCTTTCTGGAATCTCGAATAAATTGCCCTATGTCGTTTTTTATTTTCTCATCCCCATTGTTATTAACGAACTCGTTTGTCAGGGCAAAAGCCCACTGTCCTGAAAATATAGAATCACTTGCACCATCAGCTATGGCGAACTTTAGTTTTTCAAGATTTATACTCAGGGAATCCTCTGTCTCCTCAGGATTGTTTCCAGATTTAGAAAAATTAAAGGAGTGAACCTCCATCATTCTACCTTGTTATATACCACTCTTGTTCCAATGTCCAGAAGCTTTATCAATTCTTCAAGATTTGCGTTAAAAACATATGCTTTGGAACCACTTTCAACGTTTGAGAATTCCTCCTTTGCTATGGCAACCATTGGCTCTGGAACAACGCTTGTCATTGAAAACATTGTTCTTGCGTTCTTATCCTCAGGTATTTCTGTTTCATCCTTTGGAAAACTTATTGGTTTTTCATCCTTTTCGGAGAGATGGCAGTTCCACAATAGAACCTTCCCATCAGAAGTTTCCATGTTCATTATCTCTTCAGCAATGTCAGATGGATTCCCATCCGTTGCCCCACCATCACTAATATTTATGATAACCGGGGGAAAAGAATTCCCATGCTCTCCAATCCACTTCTCTGTCCATTCCTTAGCAATTGTTAGAGCTTTTACCATGGGAGTATCGTATGATGCGACAGGTTCAAACCAAACTGGAAACTCCGTTTCAATTGTTTCACCATCTATTTCCTCAGAATGTTTCTCCATTTTCAAAATATGACTCTCAAGTTCTGAAATTGATACAGGACTATCTCCAATCAAGCCCCGTGCATCTCCACTCTTGAATCCGTAACCAATTACTCCAACATCAAAATAAGGTCTTATGCCATCTGACTTTGTACATCTACTTATAACCTCATTCAACTGCCTGTTAATTGCATCTGAGGCCTCTTGGGCTTTTGATCTCTGTCCTCCTGCAATCTTTCTACTCATAGATCTTGACTGATCTAGGAGAAAAATGAAGAGCCCAGGATTTCTTCTGCTTATTTCTGCGTCATATGTCATTTACTTTCATTCCTTCATTAAATATAAAATTTATCAATGCTTCTTTTCAAATAATCCAAGAAACACTGCTACTAGAATTACTATATAACCTATAATGAAAATTCCAGGATATGCTATTATTCCTGCAACGGAAATTACAGCCATAGTTGTTAGACCAATTTCTTTCTTTCTTCTGCTAAGTTCGACGCCTATTATTCCAATAACACTGAAGAGTAAGTTATCAACTACAGCAGCCCCTGCACTCACCTTTCCAAAGAATGAAATATAGCTTGTAATGTCATGCAGCACAAACAGAATCAATGCTAGAACTATGTTTATGAGAGCTCCTATTATCCCTATTTTATAATAAAGCTTAAATGATGCCATGGTAGATTGATAATTTTAAGCTATTAAAATATATCATTTTTTTAATTCATACTTCTTTCCTCTCCATTCAATATGGGTTGATCTAACTCCAGTAATCATATTGATGAAATAGATAAATGGTAATACTATTGACGCTATTGTAACCATCATTATGTTCTGCTTCTCTCTAGAAACGTTAATGGCAATTGCCATTCCCCATGGAATGTATCCGAGAAGGAATAAGTTCCAGACAAAAATGGATAGTGGGATTAAGGCAATTACATATAATATTACTATACCATAAATCCCAATTCCTGCATAGAATGCGTTCTTACTGTGAGATATGCTTATGGCAATTTGCCTATTGGACCATTCCATGAAGGTTTTTCTATCCTCTCTAGTGTATACAACTGGTCTAGTATTATGAGCATAAGCAATCTTGAGATTTCTTTCCTTGCAAATGGATGTAATTGTGGAATCATCTGAAATGGAATTGGCAAACTTTTCAAAATTATCTGGAAAAATTAAATCATTCCTGAAGGCGACCGATCCTCCCCAAACAAATCTTGTCAATCTGAACTCCATCATGTTTATTCCAAGGTATCCCCATGTTTTTTTAATATAGTCCCATATATTTCCTCTGTCAGCAGGATCATAATAGGGATAAGTTGTGCTTGCACCTATATTTTTGTCCGCAAGAGGACCTAAAAGACTTTGCAGCCAGTTGGGTTTAACAAGTGTATCTGAATCCAAAATAGCAAAGTAATCACTTTCCTGATATTTTTTGAGTGCAGTTGCTATAGCACCAACTTTTCCACTCCCGCTGTGACCGCCATCTGAAACTAGAATTTCCATGTTATGTTTTTTCAGTATCTGAACCGCAGGATCATCTAAATGATCAACAACAGCAACAATATTATACTGTTCGACTGTTTGATGTTTTATTGCATCTAAATTTTTTTCAAAATTAAGATCGACGCCCTTGCACGGAAATATAACGGTAACCTTTTTTAAAGCTATATTCTTCTGACTGGAACTTTGTCTTTTCCACCACACAACAAGATATATCCTTAGGGATAGAAATACTATAAGTACCAATATGATGAATGCCCAGAGTATTTTTATAATTTCAATGTCTTGAATCATCTATCTCACTAATGGGAACAGTTCTGCTTCCTCTAGTCCCTCTCATAGGTTCAGATTCCTTCCCGATCCTTTTTCCCCTCAATATATTAAATATATCAGAAAGAGAGAGAACAGAAAAGATTATTCCCGTGATCAGGGAAATGAAAAGAAAAATCTCTAGGAATATAATATAATAAGAGGTATGATAGACAACAACTGAGCTGGCAAAATTCATCAACATCGAGATAAGACCTATCATTATGGTAAAAACAAATAATCTGTTGATCTGACCAAATATTGGTTGCTTAAGGCTTTCTGGATGAAAGATCGGGATCATTGAGATCATCACAGTGTAAGCAGCCATCATAAGACCCATAATTGTTCCATAAAAAGTTAGGATCGACGAACTGGAATAGAAAGAAGCAATCTTCGAGGTTAAAAGAGTATCTGTTGGAATATATATCTTTCCTATATTGGTTGTCAGAAAAAAAGTAATAATAAATGACAGAATCACTACATTTCTCAACTTATAAAAGGAATCCAATCTACCCTTAAGCCTGACCTGAGCCATGGAATATTATAGTTATCCGGTATAAAATTTTTTATTAGAATATGGCTAAAAATTATGAAATTTTCAGAAAAATCTGAAAGTTGATTGATCTATAAGCTCTGTAAAACTTTCTAAATCTATCTCCCCATCTTTAAAATTTGCAACTAGTTCTGTCCATCTCACTTCAAAATCAAACGAAAGATTCTCACCTTTTACCGTAAAGAGCAAACGGGTAACTCTGTCTACATTCTCCTTGTCCGGGAAATCAATACTTTCGATTTCTTCGTTATTATCTGCATTTTTAACATATGTGTGGGAAATGTATTCAAAGGAAAAGTTATGAAGAGGAAAATTTCTTCGTTTCTGTATTGCAAGCATCCTCACAAAATATTCAATGATATTTCCAAAATCACCTTCTATCTTAGTCGGCTCTTGCATATATTTAAATCCCTATATGGTTTTTAAATTTTTTTAATTTTTCATATTAGATATACATTTCTTAAGAAAGAGCAATGCGTAAAAACTTTTTTTCCAAAATTTATTATGTTGTGATTGAATAAAAGAAATATGACGGATGATATTCCAGAGGTTAGAACAAAGCACCCTTACTTAATGTATGAAATGCTCAAGGAGACTCCAAAAGCTCTAAAAACTACTCTAAAAAATGTGATTGATGAAGAAATTGATTTCAGACGCGGTTCTGTAACTGTAACAGGAAACGGAACATCATATCATGCAGGAGTTCTTGGGTTTCAGTCTATTTCTGATGAAAATAAACCATGGAATCATATACAGTCATATGAACTTGAAAATTACAAAACGCCTGGAAATAATATTGTTGCATTCTCACATACCGGTAAAACGTATTCAACTGTCCAGTCAATAAGAAAATATCCAGAAAAATTCAGTGTCGGTGTGACTCATGATCAAAATTCTTCACTGGCGCAAATATCCAGCAAGAGTATAGTTATTCAGGAAAAGGATAAATCTCTATGTAACACAAAGGCATTTTTTGATAACTCTTTAGCGTCTCTTATAATCGCCAATAAGTATGAAAAATCAAAGTATGACTATGAAGGGTTTATTTCCATGATAGATAAGAATCTTATGAGGGCAGATATTGAGATGAACTCGATTGTTAAGGAAATCGGAAAGGTCAAAAATATTTTTGTGCTAGGGGCGGGGAACAATTTTATAGCCGCACGGGAAACTGCTCAAAAACTAAAGGAGGCAACACACATACATAGTGAAGGCATAGAACTGGAAGAATATAACCACGGTTGCACATCTGTTACAAATAAAGATACTCTGCTTATTAACATATGCAACCGCGAAGATACATCAAGGGTAGAACAAATAAACAGAGGAATAAAATATGTTGGAGCGAAATCTATAGGCATTGGTGGCCCAGGAGACTTTGAAATAGAACTTGATGTCAGAAATAACTTTGAATTACCTATACAGGCAATAACTTACACCTATTTCCTTGCCTACCATCTTGCAGTTAAACTTGGAATCAATCCAGATATACTTAGATTCGACGAAAAAGACTATTACGATTTTGATATGGAAATATTTCCAGCCGGCCAGCACTAAGAGATTTTCTTATTGGCCTTTTCTATCTTATTCTCAATTTTCTTAAGTTGGAATGGGTCAGTAGGTTGCTTACTCTTAAGCATTTTATTTCTCAATTTTTCCCTCAGTTTATCATCCTTGCATAAATTCAGAACACTAATTTCGAATTTCTCAAGCTCTCTCATTTTTATCATGCCTCATATGGATAAGCTGAATTTATTTTTAACTCTCTGACTGAATTCTTTATATGTAGAATTTATTCTATTTTCAATATCGTCCTGACTATCTCCATATCCGTAGAATTCAATTATTAGAACTGGATTATTAAATTCAAAGGATTCTGGATGGGATTTAATATTTATTCCATTGTTCATAACGTCAAATACTTCTTTTATCAGTGGAGCAATGGCACTTTCCATTATCCCATTTACCCTTATTTCTTTGCTCATGTAAGCTTTTTTAGACACGCCCATATTTAGAAGGATTTGTGGTAACATAGATCTCATCTCCCTCGGCACGCCTGGAACAGAAAATATTATTTTTCCATCATATTTGAGAAACATGCCAGGTGCGGTACCGCCTTTATTTTCTATTATTTCTGCACCCAGTGGCATTTTCGCCATTTTTAATCTCTCTTCTGTCAATTCTAGTTTTAGAGATAGATATTTTGTCTTTAAAATATCCACTGCATGAGGATTCATTTCTAATGGTAATCTGAGGCATTTACTGATAGATTCAATAGAAATATCATCCATAGTTGGCCCAAGTCCACCAGTTGTTATAATAACATCAACTTCATCTAATAAAAACTTCAATGATTTGCATATTTCATCTGTTTCATCCTTACACGCAATGTGATAAGCTACATTGAACCCGTTTGATGTGAGAAATGAGGATATTTCTGCTGAATTAGAATCAACCGTTCTTCCCTTAACAACTTCATTTCCAATGGAAATAACAGCTATATTCATACTCTCACTTCTAGATATTATTCAGATAGGAAACGTAGAACATTAGTGCGGACATCCCAACAAGCACCATCATGAATATGAGCATTTGTCTCTTTCTGTTTTCCAACTTTATCTTTTAACGATTACTATTAATCTATTTAACTTTTACAAATTGAACGATTTAATTATAAATGGATAGGAACATATTTATTTTGTTAAGTTCATTACCTCTTGATCTTAATAGGTGTAGTAAAAGATGAACATAAGGAGATTAATTCTCGATGTTGGCAAGGGGATAAACAGGCCAACATTAATGGAACTTTCAGAGATAATTAGTTCGGTGAAGGGTGTAGAAGGAGTAAATATTATCGTTACTGATATGGACATAGAGACCATGGGTGTTAATATTACCATAGAAGGGAATAATATAAATTATGAACAGGTTCTAAAGGGTATTGAAGAAGTTGGAGCTGTAGTTCATTCAATAGATGAAATAGCAGTAGGCAGTAAACTAATTGAAAATATAAGGCGTGATGAGTGAACGAAGATGACTCTTTTGCTCTAAGCATAGGAGCAATAGACGGACTAATCACATCGCTGATGATAACAAGTAATGCAATAATAAGCAAATCTAACATCATGCTAGAGGCAGCCCTAAGGATCAGTTTAGGGTCAGCGGTTGTCGGAGCGGCAAGCTTCTTCGTTGCAGAATATGGAAGACTCAGGCAGGGAGAATACAGGATAGCTCATTTACTGAAACCATCATCAAATCCAGGTCAGAGCAAAACATCTGTAATGAGAAGAAATCTAAGTGATGCATTCAAGGGTGGTTCATTATCGTTTATCATGGGGTTTGTTGGAGCGGCAATTCCAATAGTAAGTTATTCATTACTGCATAGAGAAGGGATTTATTCTTTAACTTTCTCATATCTGGCATTAGGTATAATGGGGATATTTCTAGGGAAAAGTTCTGGAGGAAAAGCATCAAACTGGTTTATTTCTCTGGTTATACTGGGAGTTATAATGACCGTGGCTGGATATTACTTAAGAATAGTATCATAAAATAACAAATAGATGAAAAAGATAAACTAATCGAAGTAATACAGTGCAGGTGCATCGACTAGTATATCTTTTGTTATTGAGCGTCATTTATCTTCTCTCGATTATAATAGAGATAATTGAAGGCATAACCATTTTCTCCGGACAGATATATTACTTATTCTATTCAATCATAGGATTGATAGTATTAATGCCACTATTGGAATATATTTCATATAGAAAAATAAGCATTTTAAAGTTTTATCCTATAAGTATTTTCATTCTATCCACATTTTTAACCATTTTAATGGATTTCAACTATTTTCCTGCCCTTGCTCTTCAAATAATCGCACTCATATTTTCCATAAGGTACATTATGGATAATGACAGAATGAAGAAATATCATTTAGTTTACATAATTTATGGTTTTCTAATGCTTCTTCTTTCATCCCTTCTCAGGGTGATTTCATTTGAGAGATTATCTCAGGTTTTGATTTTTAACATAGGTGATGATATTAATGTTAAAGGGGTCCCATTTTTCTTCAGCAATGGGGTTGTGATAGCTGGAATGAGGTATTTCGTGTTTTCCTTCAGTTTTCAGTATATGATCATAATACTAATTTTGGGGTTCCTGCTTCTTGAAAATGCAAGAAAAATAATTCAAATATCAAAAGTCAAAAATCAGGGGAAAAGCAACTTACTCAATTTAACATCCATGAGCTTCTCTGTATTTTCGTGCCAATGTGAAACCGTCACATCCATAATCCCAGCCATTGGTGCTGAAATTCTCGGCATAATATCACTGCCCATAATAACAGAAAGTCTCATTCTTTCAATAGGAACATTCCTGTATCTTCATTTTGTCCAAAGGGAAAGATATGGAATATTTGGCAAACTTTGGAATTCAAAGAAAAAGAGAAAAGGCTTATTATTCATAGCCCTCCTGATAATGATTCTAAGTCCAATACTGATAACCTTTGGTGTCTATTTTGGGTTGCAAAGAAACCTCCTTTTCTATTTTGGAACTAATCTCGGTCTATTTGCGGTTTCATCCTTAATATTCACCCGTCTATTTAGTGAAATCAGGATTAGTATTGGTATATCAAAAGTGTTGTATGTTGTTTTGGCTCTTCTCACAATCTTCTTCATGGTTGTATGGTATGTTCCAGCAGTTCTTGATGTTGCAGTGAAGAACGGGTTAATCTTTTCAATCATGGGCCTGTTTTCAGTGCTTTCCGGTATTCTATTATCATTAATGCTAACACCAATTAATAAAATAGGGAGATCCATAATATATGAATACATAACTGGGATGTTTCCAGTAGTTTTTGTAATAGTACTTTATTATACTGTTATTACTTCAAGCCAGATTTGGCCAGCTTTCAGCATAACGAGTCAACTAATATTTGGTCTTGTGCTATTGGGAATAAGCCTTCCAATTATGTGGTTTTCCACTAATTATTCAATATATGGAAATTATATAGCGAACAAAGACACACACAGATAATGTACATAGTCTGTTTAAAACGAATTAAGCATTTATCATATGATGTTACAATTAGAAATGCGTAAATATTAAGTTCAAATCAAAGCCTATGCAAATTGAAATAGTTTCTGAAAATGGTAATCTTTTTCCAATTGCTTACGAAAATGGCTCTGTTAAGAAGGGAAGAAAGATTTCAAATCTAAATAAATTCTACAAGGAATTAAGTGAAAATATAAATTCTGCAGAATTTGTGCAGGGTGATACAAAAAGTTATACGAGTGTCATTCCAGTTAATCCTGGCAAAATTCTTTGTCCTGCTTTGAATTTCAAAAATCATTCCGCTGAAACTGTACAGAAAAGCCCTGAATTTCCATATTTTTTTCCAAAATTCTCCAATTCATTAATACCATTTAATGGAAAAATATTAAAACATGAAGGTATAAAACAGCTGGATTATGAGGGAGAAATAGCAGCAATAGTAGGAAAAAAGACGTCAAAAGCTTCAAGGAGTGAGGCTCAGAATTCCATAGTTGGTTTTGCGGTAGTGAACGACGTAAGTGCAAGAGATTATCAAAATCAATTTTCACCCAATTTAGGAAAGAACTGGATAATGGGAAAAGCCGCAGACACTTTTCTTCCTGTAAGCAAAACTGTGTTTATAGGAAAAGAAGAAGAATTTTCAATTAAGACTTTTGTGAATGGTGAAATTCGTCAGGATGGTAACACAAAAGACATGATATTCTCATTTGCAGATATGGTATCTTATATAAGCAAAAATATAACACTGGAACCTGGAGACATGATTCTCAGCGGTACACCAGCTGGTGTTGCAGCATCAGGTAAATACCCATATCTTGGGAAAGGGGATATGATAAGGATAGAATCAGAAAAAATTGGCAAACTTGAAAATGTTGTTGGATAAGATTTTTGTATATTTATCATTTAAATGATATTCGAGGAAAGCAAGGAAGAGCTGTTTCAGGCTAAAATTCCATTCCCCATATTCATTCCTGAAAATGAAGAAATTAAATCATCTATCAGATTTTCATATAATGAACCTATTTCAGTCAGGATTGAAGTTGGATCAGACAGAGAAAGAATCTCAATCAAGGAATCATTCATGGACTGGTTCTATTATGGGTTTCCAAAAAACCATATGAAGAGTTCTGTTGAATATTATGGAAAGGAGACAGTACAAATAATGGACATAAACGGTGAAAAAAGTGTAATTTTTTCCGGACCAGATTATTTAGGCCGATCATCATCAACTGCTTTCTTTAATGGAACTATGCTTGAATTCAGGTACGACGAAGGAATGGAAGATGCAGCTCTGAATATGATTAGAGATATAAGGACCCATTCAGTCGGAGCAATAAACTTTATAGACAGTTCATTCCTTTGTAATTATCATTCAAATTTTCAGTGGTTTGAAAACGAGAGAATCGGAAGGCTATCCTGGAAAAAAATATGGGGAGAGGGACTATGGAATTACTTTCCTGATTCCACTGGAGAATTCCAACACCTTCATAAAATCACAATCTTTAAAAATAGATTGAACGAATTTATGTGGGTTGATGTTTCCAGGAAGAATAGTGGCATTAAAAATTTAAGGTACAGATTTTCAAGAGGTGGAAATATTTTTAAACTAATGAAAACCAAGGATAATTCTTTCTATGGGGCTATTTCTGACATAGGACCTTATCTTTTTCAGAACGAAGATGAGAAATTCGTTTATACAGTTACAGTTCCCAGAATGAAAGAATTTGAAAAGAACTGTCAGAATTTTTTTTCACATATGGAAAATTTAAATTTCAGCCCATTTTTACCGTGATCAATGCCTTTCAGATATGATATTGGTATCTCCTCTGGAAAGAGAATTCAGGGAGAAGGTATAGAGATTGGGAATGGAGCTTCAGGTTATCCATATTTAATTAATGCCCGATCTCTGATGTTCCACACACTAATCACGGGTAGAACCGGAACTGGAAAATCCAATCTTCTATTAAATCTTTGCAAGAATATTCTTAAAGTAGAGAGTTCAAATATGATCGTAATAGACTTTCACGGTTCACTTTCAGACCATATTATTACAATGATAGATAACAAGAAACTGATCTATCTTGGGAGTTCACCAGATGGTAAAAGTGTTGTGAAAATGAATATATTAAAAGGTGCCTCCCAATCTTCTGTATCATTCTACCTTATACAGGAAATATTCTCCAGGGAATCTTCACTCTCAGGAGGAACATGGGGACCGAGATTACAAACCATATTCACTTCAGTACTGAGGGAAATATTACTAAGAGAGCCAGAAGCAACTTTAAGTGACTTCATGGACACACTTCTTTCAAAGGAGATGATGAAATCGCTTTCTGCCAGTTGCACCAAGGAAAGCAGAAAAGTGATAGAAAATCTTATATCAAAATGGCAGTCATGGATAGAATATAGCTCCAGTTCAATAAATAAGTTATATCCAATTTTAAGTGATCCTAAGATAAAATCACTGGTTTCGTCAAGAAATGAAAGCGTAGATATTATAAAGGAACTGACTGAAGGTGATAAAGTAGTTGTAATAGACGTGTCAAAGACAAGATTTTCTACAACTCAAGGCAAAATAATTTCTTCACTAATACTAAACAGAATCTGGACAGAAATCCTTAAAGAAGGAATAACTCCACAAACAATGATTGTAGCAGACGAGGCGCAGAATCTGAATTCTAGCGTGCTGTCTGAGATTCTAAGTGAGGGAAGAAAATTTAAAACCTACCTTACCGTAGCTTCTCAGTATCTGGATCAGTACGATCGATATACAAAGGGGTCTCTCCTTTCAAACTGTGGTTCGATTTACTCATTCAATGTATCTGAAAGGGACGCTATGGAAATCACTAACGTTATTACAAACAGAAAGAAGAAGACTGAAGCATTAAAATCTATACTGCTCGGAACACCACATAATGTAACACACTTTAATTTCCTTTCGAAAAGTGGAATAGAAGTGGATAGTTTTATCCCTTACTTAATTGATACAAAGGTAAACAAAATTGAAGTCGAATCTAGAGTAGGGGAAAGTTTAGATCTGTATGGTAACGATACAGATGAGGAGCCAATGTCAGAGATTTTAACTCTGCCTGATCATACTTATTTATCAACATTTATGCTGCGGTTCCTTGAAAGTAGAGATATATTTCCAGAAAGAGAAAGAAAACTTAACAGTCTAAGACCAGATATTTTATTCTATTACAACAACCGGCCTGTTGTTGTCGAAATTGAAGTTTCAGATGTGGGGAAGTTTTCAAGGGTAGTTGAAAAAGCCGTAAATTACAGTTCTTTAAAATTGATTTTTCTATGTGGGAGAAATATGGGCAGAATACTATATGAAAAATTTTGCAACAGAGACTCCATGCGAAATAGTCTTGAAAATCTGAAAATGAAAGGGTCCGGATCATATTATGATTACAGGAACATTCTAATATGTGAGGAAAGAAATGGTATTCTGTACTTAGTTGTAGGTGGGAAACTGGTAAGATTTTCAATAGATAAACTTGAAAATTACAGGACCTTCGTGGAACAGTCTGTCATGGGGTCATCTTTTATCGAGATCTGCATGAATGAAATGAGGAGAAAATCGGATTACTTTCTTAGTATTGAGGAAATAAACAAATTATGGGATAAAGCACATTATGCTGAATCCTTTAATTTTAGGAATGAAAGCATTACAATATATTC
>JAKBQK010000489.1 GCA_021835265.1 Thermoplasmata archaeon | reverse complement strand
ATACTTCTCACTGACACCGTAATTCATTATGTCCGTGATGAATACATGATGATTGCATGAATAAAGATTTCGATTGTGAAATCACTAAATAACGCATTCATGAAGCAAATCAGCTAGTTTAGGAAAATCAAGTGGAATCAGAATATTGAAATTGTAGGTAGTTATTAGGAAAATTCTCAAGGGTATACATGATAGATGACGGCAAAAAGGAGATAATGAGCCAGATACCTGCATCTGTTGAGAAACTGGATAAGATGCTGGGAACGAATCTATTCCCTAAATGATTGCGATGTTAGGGTTCTAACAACGATTCAGTTGGGTCATGTACCTTAAAAATGGGTGTTCAGGTTACATTCAAATACTATTTGCTATTGATTTGGTAGACACTTCTTTTTCTCACATTTCATGAATTCATCTATGCGCCAACCAAAAAGGAGTTGATGACATGATTGCTACTAAAAATCGAGAAACCCGATAGTAATTCGAGGAGGTCACACATAAAACAAGTTAAGATCTAAACGATTATTTGTTAACACTTATCTCTATGTAAAATTGCCGAACCTTTGATTCCTTTAGCAATATAATCAAATCTTTGCTTTTTCATATCCTTTAAGAGTAAAGTGGAAAGTATTTTTGAAAACAATAGAAGTACAATCAAAGAAAAATCCACAAATGATAATTTTTTGGCAATAGGTAAACATCCAATTAGGTCTTTTATAAAATAGTCCCTGTCTGGTGCTCTATAAAGAATTTTAACTTTCGATTTAGAGGGTGTTTTTTCTCCAAAGTTATGAATTAGCTTTGAGTTCAATGACTGAAAAATTCTGTATCCTTTCAACCTCAATCTTAAGGTAAAGTTTCTATCTGAGTTATCAAGGAAAATTCTTTCATCGTATCCAGATGCTGAATAAAATACGGACAAAGCGATGAGCATACCAGAATTAATTAGATCTCTCCTTTCGATTATGTGTTCAGAGTAGTAAAATCCTTTCCATTTGAACCTGCCATCGAAAAGAAAGTCATAAAAACTTCTGCCATTTTTAAGGTAGGAAGGTGATATTGCTCCAACTTGGCACAAACTACTCAGTTGATCATAATCTTTAAGGAGAGCTTCAAAACTACCGTTTTCAAAGAATGAATCTTGGTCTAGAAGAACAATGAAAGTAAAACCAAGATCCTTAGCAATAGAAGCACAGCGATTATATGATACTGAAAGTCCATTATTTTGTGGGTTTTTTATTAAAATTATCTTCTGTTCTGGACCATTAAATTTTTGGTTTAGATTATTTACCAAATTGGATAAGAGATTGGCATTTTCATTGTTTGTGCTATTATCGCATATGATGACTTTTGCAATTGTGTTACAGTTGCGTTCAATAGCATGAATACAATTATTAGTAGGATTATAAGTTACAATAATTCCACAAACATCCCTAATTTCAGGCATCTTTCCATCTCCAAAATCAACACTCCCCTATTCTCTCCTTTTATAATAAAGATAACTTAAGCATAGTCCGGGAAGAAAGAAAGTTAATAGTGCTACAGTAATCAATATTGTACCGGGATATTCAGATGATATATCTAAACCATTAATGGAAATCGTAATTGGAATACTAAGCTGTGAAAGACGGCCAAAACAAACAACTCTATCTTGAGATGTCCAATTTATTATATTGTTTCCTGAACGTATTGTATATTGACCAAAACTCTTACTAAAAGTAAAGTTTAAAGAGTTAATGATTGAATATTCCGTCTTATTTTGTCCTTTCATAGTAATAAGTAATTCTGGGGATGTAATGAAAGACTCACAAGTTGTTTCAAATAACGGGGAAGCCTTTCCTTCTAGCGCATAGATGTAATTAAATGCAGGATAAATAAAATCTTTGCCGATAGAAAATTCCAGACGATGCAAAGAAATATTCGTATTAAGTATAATCTGGTAAGTGCCAGAATTATTTATGTTTACAAATAGAGATCCGTTATCCACCTTTATATTGAAAATATTTAAATTGTTACTGAATTGATAATTATGGATCACGACCCATTTATTATCTATCGTTTGACTCAATATGTACAAATTTGAATTGGGAACAGCAAAAAATTGAATTAAAGTGTTATTTATTTTTGCATACATAATTTGTTGTTGACTCACATTTGATTTGTTTGATACGTTAAAAAAGAAATATAGGCCATTTTTAGGAAAATTTGAAATATTGATGTCATAAAATAAAGAAGAATTTCCTGTAAAGTTTAAAATAGGAATACTTTTATTTGTTATTGGTAGGGCTGAGATGCCCGTAGTTTCATTTGGAAAAAGCATAAAAAATTTTTTTGGAGTGAAAATTTCATTGAATAAATTAACAGAAACATTGCCAACCCTAAAAATAGTGGTGTTTAAGATCTGGTTATTGAATTTATTTGCCTTTAAGCTAATATTCATTGAGATGGATTCACCAGTGACGTTTCTGCTGAATATTAGTGGAGATATGGGAGGGTAATTATATTTTGATGTAGTGGGACAAATATCAATGGACTTATAATTGTGAGAAAATTGATAGGTTGAATTTCCTACCACGACTTCAGACGTAAAAAATCCAAATGGGTAATTGCCCTTCTTACTATCGATATTGTTGTGTGTTACAAGGGGGACAAAAAATGATGATATTAGAATTGCTAAAATCACCAGAGATAATGTGAACCTCAATATCTTCTGTTTTGAATGAATATAATGTATAATCTCATGTTCAGATTCGCGATTATTTTTATACAAATTTTTCGGGTTGGAAAACTCGTGTAGAATTTCGCTGCTGTCACCTATCCTTTCAAATTGATTTATTGCAAAGTTATCTTTGTGCTTATTTTTATCTTTATTCAATAGCAATAAAATCAAAAAAACGAAGAAAATGAACCCAAGTAGGACTAAGATTTTTGTAGTTATTGGAGCCCACGGGTACAAATCAAGATTTATATCCAAATGAAATTGTAAATATGAAAGATAAAAAATTCCTGAGCCATTAGTATTAAATATTGAACCACCTACTATGAAAAGGAAAATATATGGAAAATCATATAATTGCACTAATAACAATTTTGAAAACAGTCTTTTCTCGTTTAGTATAACTGCAGAATATAGCACCAAAAAGGGGAGGACCCATGAAAATTCATCTAAATTTGATATTGTTAATAAAAGAAACAGAGTTACCAAAGCAAAAATCATCGACAGGAATACATTGCCCCTTTTTAGAAATCTTAGGAAAATTGGAATTAAGAATACTAATGGAACGAAAAACATTGTAAATATTTCTTTTAGGAATAACTGAAAAGAGTCGGGTGGCCAAATGTGAGGACCAAGCAGTCCTACAATAGTAAAACCTACGCCAGAACTTCCAACTGCTGATATCGCTGCTGTCCCTCCTATGATATCAAACATATTAAAGAACGTGAATGGTATATAAAAAATACTAAAACTGATCGCCATAGCAAAGAGAAACTCAATAGATTCTCGTTTAGTTTTTTGATAAATAAGCAAGGATGGCATGAGGGCAATAGGGATCAAATATAGAAAAGCGGAATACCACAGCATAACTGTTCCTGCTAGAAGGATTAAAAATCTACCCTTTTCTCTATTTGCAATCACTAAAATTGCATAAAGCGAGATAAAAGTAAACATTATACCAATTGGGGATTGTTCGAGTTGTATGAAATTAACCCAGAACAAGACCGGGCTAAAAAGAATTGCAGTAAATCCTACTATTGCTCTACTCTGATTTGTGGAATAATGTAAAATAAAAAGATAAGTGATATAAGCTGTAATTGCTGAAAATAACATTTGGATTATTTTTAATGTTTCAATATATATAAAAATATTGTATCCGCTTTTAACATACATTAAAAAAGTTGGCAATAAAAAAAGAAAAAAGTTTGGAGGAAATTGATTTGGATAAAATAAATATGGATTCTGGGAAATATAAAGATATGATGCACTTTTAATAAAGACTTGAGTGTTAAAAATATCAAATGTCAAAAGGTATTTTACAAAAACGGCGCCCACAAATATATAAATTAAAAAAAGTACAAGCAATTTTTTCTTTGGATTCAGGCCAAACAACTTGATATACTTAATTCTCATTCAGCCACTCCAAATTTCTCTATGATTAGCCTATTGATTTTTGAAGGGATCAACTTGAAAAAATTTAGTTTTTGAGTTCTCTGAAATTTAATTGAATCTCTGAGATTGAGTTTATATTGTGAATAACTGTAATATGATATGAAATGAGTAAATTCGTTTGTTTTATTTAGCCCAATCATAATATACGATGTCATTCTGATTCCCA
>JAKBQK010000469.1 GCA_021835265.1 Thermoplasmata archaeon | reverse complement strand
TCAATAAATAATTCTATAACGATGAAAAATGTTCATAGATGATTTGGCTTTTGAGCTTCTTACGATGTCTCTGGCTGCATTGATGATACTGTATATGACATTGGGCATATATGTGGGATACAGAAGGAATGGTGATAAGGATATTGAGGGTCATCTGAAACCTGGTATGGCACCACTCACACTTCTTGGTGTAGTGATGCTTGCTCTTGGTCTATACGGTGAATTTGTATGGCCACTTCCAGGGGCATTCAACATACTGTACTATGATATGTATACACTGGTAGCAATAGTAGTGCTTGCCTTTGCAATCACTATCCGTCTTGGATACAAGATGCAATATGTTGGACTGTTTGCAGCCTATTCAGGTGTGATGGCCATATATTACGGTTTCAGGGCATATCAGCTCAGTTTGATAGGTTCGACCACATTGGAACTTTTCCTGATGTTTGTTGCATTCGGTGCAACCGGTATAATGTCTTACCCAGTTACATTAATAATAGATAGAATACCGCAGAGAGGAAACCCCAAGTGGATCGGCTGGACTATAATACTGGTGATTTTCTGGATAGCTGTGCTCGGTGCAATGATAGCATCAGGATACATAGGATTTGATGCAGTCTTTTCACACCTGGCTTCTCCCCCATAGACTTAAGTGGGAGAATTTTTTAAATTATTTTTAAAAAATTAAATTCGAGAATTCTCTTTAAATTCTTTTTTATACTATTAGAGTGTCTCATATTTCAACAACTGACGATTCTCTTAATCTTCCTTGGCCTTTCTCCTGATAATATGTTTGATATTACCATGAGATTGTATGCAGTGATCTTAAAACCAACTGCATGATCATATGATCTGTTATTCGTATACCACATATTCTCACAGTGTAATATTTCCTCTAAGATGGAAAATGTTCTTTCTATTTCCCATCTTAAGGAATAAAGGGAAGAATATTCCTTTCTGAGATCTATTCCTATCATTCTGTTCATGGTTAATCTATCAGATCTGATGCCTCTTCTTCTATTGGTATCAATTACCCTTATAGAATGTGGCATAGAGGAGGAATTACTGGGATCATAATGCTCTTTTCTGCACCGGCGTCGTGCGCAATCTGTTCAATATGTGAAGGTCATAGAATAGTGTACCACACTCAGACTCATAAAATGTATATATATATTAAAGTGTATTAATGTTATAGAAGTGATAAAGTGGACATAGATTCATATGGAAGAATATACAAAATTGAGGAGATGGGCTATATATTATCTGGATTACCTTCTCCAGAGATCTCAGTATGCTATGCAGCATCAGTTAGTTCATATGTCCATGACAAAACTGAAAATAACATTGCATCTTCATGACACAAATGAAAAGGAAAGGATACTCCAGAAACTTTAAACTTTCCATTGCGGGCCAAAGTATAGATAATATTTCAAGTAGCATGATGTTGGTGCTATTCCCATGGATAGTTCTTTCCATAACCAATTCTTCCTTCCTTACTGGCCTTGAACTTGCTATATCTGATCTGCCTCTTTCGGCTAGTTTTCTCGTCGGGTATTACCTGACAAAGTTGAAGAGGAAGAAAACAATTGAAGTCTGAGCAACAGCAGTTAGGGCACTCATACTTTTATTTATTTTCGTGGTGTTTCTCACAGGAGATAAGTTCTATGAACTTATTTCCATATTCATTGGATTCTTCGTCACTTCATGGACTGAGGACATAAGCACACAAATAGGTGGCTACTGGAGTAAGGAATTTATGGATGAGGATCAGTACCAGAGCGGAATTTCTCTATCAAAGTTTCTCAATATGCTTAGTATTTTAGTCAGTTATGTTATGGCCGGATTATTTATAGCTATAGGCATCGATCTGGCCTTTCCTTTGTTGATATTAGGTTATGCAGTCTCCACAATTATCAGGTCATTTATAAAGCCGAAGTCAGAGGAGGCACAGGAGGAACAGCCTCATTCGTTTAAAGGGGGCATTTCATACGTCTGGAAAAACAAGATCCTGAGGTACCTGATGATTCGAAATCTGCTGACCAGCCTGGCATTTGGTGGCTTCCTGGTAGTAATAGAGGTCCTTGTGAAATTTAGATACGCCGGTTCCCCCTTCGTACTTACGGTATTGCTGGTTGGTGGCATGATTGGCGGTGTGGTAGGGAGTAAACTGGGCAGCAATGTAAAGGGAAATCCCAGGAGAGTAATAGGGGTGTTAACAGCTGCATACATACCCATAGTAATTTTCATTCCTTTCAGCCCATCCTACATTTTCATAATTCCTGATTTATTCCTATTAATGTTTACCTCCCAAATAGATGGTGTAGTATTCAGCACGCTTTTTTTTAAAGCCACTCCAAAGGACTATATGCTTCAGGTACGTGGAGTACATAACACTTTCTCGCTTTTTCCAGCCGTAGTTTCAAGCGTTATACTGGGTGCGATAATACAGTTCATTTCCCTGGATTGGGCATTCTATGCTACTGCTATCCTAGTCGTCGGACAAATATTGGTGATCTGGAAAGCTAAAGAAATTGGAGACGTTAATATGGAGGAACAAAACTAGGTGTAATGAACATGGGTATTTCCAAAGGCAATATGAAAAATAATAAGCTTCCCTGCAAGAACCTTCTGCTGGGAATTACCGGTTCAATTGGTGCAGTTAATATGCCGGCTTATGTGCAATATCTTCTTTTTTAGAAGCTGAATCCAGAATATACGTATCCATAAAAATAATCTATTTATTCTTTCAACGGTCAAATATTACCGTGATTATTGCCATGGGTCAGTAACAATATTTAGTGAGTAATCTTTTGGAAGTCAGAAAAGATTTACGATTAAGAGTTACCTGTTCTACCAGATACTCCCTATCAAAACTTTAGAACATTGACTTTTTTATTGCGCCTTCCACTTTCTTCTGAAGGTCAGGTGTTATTTCTGTTATGTTATGAGCAGTTTTGGCATGCTCAACAATTTTTGGCATTAACTCTTCCTTTGACTTTGCGTCTGTTTTGAAGCCGCATTCCATTCCTATATCTGCACATGCAAATTTATATTTCGCCATTGTTATCTAAATTCTATTACTATTTAATATTTAAAATTAATGATTTTAAATTTTTTAATATCTATTTAAAACAATTTCAAATCTTAAACACAGTCACTATTTTAACTTATAATATTATAAACGTTTTTTACAATCATGTGAAAAAATTAGATGCTTAATTTATTGCTTTTGGCTTTTCCATTTCTTATGCAACTTTGGCAGTAAGGTCCGTTTGATGGATTACCGCATATCAGGCATTTCTCTGTTAAAATTATTTCTTCTTGCTTTATTTCATGTTTCTGAAGTTTCTCTAGAAAACCCTCTATGGCTAGCTTAGTTCCAGGGCTATTCTCCTCTATTGAGTTGAGAAGTGACCTTACCTTATTTCTCTGTGCTTCCATTGCATATGGACACCATCCCATGTCGTGCTCTATGCCTTCAAGTATGGCATATAGCTTAACCTCCTTTTCATATATTTTCCTGAGTGGTATTATCCTTGGTACCAGTCCCTGGATTCTGTTTTTGTGTGGAGCCATCCTTAGCATTTTTTCATAATCCCCCCTGAGTACATTCATCATTATGCTTTGAGAATAATCATCAAGGTTTATCCCAAGAGCCACGTAATCTGCATTAAATTCCTCAGACATCCTGTTCATTAAATCCCTTCTCATAGGGCCACAATACGCACATGGTGAACCCTGAAGATTTCCAGATCTTACAACCTGATCCATTTCTGTGTTAAAACTGCCACTAAATGTAATAACCTCATGCGAGATTCCAAGCTTATTGCAGAGTTTCTCTGCTGTTTTAAGACCCTCACTTCTGTAACCTTCTATACCCTCATCTATGGTAAATGCCTTAAGAACAACATTTTTTTTCTTTTTCATTGTTTTCCATAAGAGATATAGTAGAACGGAACTATCCTTTCCACCCGATATGGCAACTCCTATTGTTGTATTTCCATTGTTGAAATGCACCTGCCTGCGTATCTCCTGCTTGAACCTTCGCTCTACACTTTCTACGAAATGAAATTTGCATAGAGAAGATCCTGTTGGTTTACTTTCAAAAACCGCAGTTTGTTCACACTTTGAGCATTTCATCACTCATTCTCCATATAATCCTTAATGAGATGTCGTGAATTTTCTCTCTTTTCTTTTAACTCTATAAGGAACTGCTTCATTAGTTCAGATGCCTCAATCTTACATGATCCACACAGCCTGACGCCAGATTTACACTCTTCTTCAACCTTTTTCAAATCTTTATCTTCCTTTGATAAATGATACATGTAAAGCTCAAAAACAGG
>JAKBQK010000538.1 GCA_021835265.1 Thermoplasmata archaeon | reverse complement strand
GGCCATACCAAGTAAGGGTGTAAGCGTATCCACCAGGAAAAAACTGGAACCTAAGCGAAAAAAGCCGTAAATCTCGCTATTTATGTGAAGATTCTCTTCAAATTTTTAATGGAACTTCCGGTCAAAAGATAGAAAGGATCGTTGATTTGATAAAAGACATGATATTTATGGGTCAACATTGAATATAGTTTAGGTCAAATACACATTGTTTATTCACTGTTTTGTATTTTTACCATATTTTTCGCTTTCAATTTGTGCTGAGTGTACCCTATAACCGTTATTGCAACAAGACCAGAGATATATATTGATAGTGATATATATAGGTCATTATAAAATATAGTGATTGGGTAATAAGTTACGATCAGTACAATTTGTTTCGCCCCACTCATAGGATATATCAAAAATTCAGTAGAATAATTAGTAGTTAATATATTAAATGATGAGACATTAGTTGACGAAGTTACCACCCACCCTCCAAAGTTATTTTGAGCCAATATTACCGGGATGGGATATTTGTCACTAGATAAGGAAAGTTTCATTGAAATTTTTGTATTAGAATAATTATAAGTTAAACTTACATTCAAATTAAGAGGGGTATTAGATGTTATATAGGTACTGTTCTCATCGGGTCCAACTGGTGAAGCGTATGGGGAATATGCGAGATCTATTGAATAAATAGTCAAGTTCTCATCAAGTGGCCACTGGGACATAGGCCCATAAAAAGCTGAACCATTCTTTGCGATTGGAAATAATGTAAAAACGATCTTATTAATTGCCTCATTGGTTAGGCTGTTTAAATTTATTGCCAGTGTACTTCCATTCGAGCTGTTAAATATTCCATTTCCATATTTGGATAGCATACTGTTTCCATTTCCAAGGTTGTCTGCGTTGCCACTCACCCCAAATATTGATCTGTTCATCGCTAAAAAATAATTGTATGCCATGTTGCCAGTCGTGTTGTTAGTAGCTACTAAGTTTACACTAAAAGCAGAGTATTTCGAGGTTTGGAAATGTATAATAATGTACTGATTTATTAATGGGTTAATTGATAATGGATACTGATTAAAGAAAGAAGGTGCTCCATAACCATCCCAAGAAAAAGGTATATGGCCTTCATTATGTATAGTCGTATTTAATTCATTCTTATTCAAACTTATCACCAATTTTCCATTTTGATAGGTGGGTATAATAGTGTTATTTGGGGAAAGATTAAAACTTATTTTACTGTCTTCATAAAACTGACTAGTTATATTTCTTGTGATAACGTATCCATCTTTATTAACAGGCAATAGTGTGTGTGGGATATATAAAAACGATGAGTTTACAAGATTCTCATAAATATAATTTGTTCCAAAATTTGCAACCAGTTTCATGTTCATTGTACTATTTAGCGATTTCAAAATATTTGTATAGTTGGGAGAATAAGTAAATCCAAAATATGGGGTATAGGAAACGTTTCCAGCTATCACTAAGTACTTTATATTCATATTTGCAAGCGTTGTAGCGAAATTTCGAGTCAGATAAGTATGACCACTTTCAATATCGTTGCAAACAATTTTAAGTACAAAATTCGTTTCGCCGGATATTACATTGTTATTTCCAATCAATTCTGGTAGAATATTATATCCATCATATCCGTGCGTCCAATTTTGAGAGATGAAGCCTCCTGGAAAAATGAGTGCATAATGATTCAAATTTCGATTCTTTATATAATTAGCAGTTTCATATTCATATTGTGGTATCGAAACCCTCGCATGGAGTGGTTGTACAGGAATGGCTTCTCCAAGGTATACTGCAGATGATGACATGAAGAGAGGGATGATTATCATTATAATAACTCCCAGATATGTTAGTACCTTTCCACTATGATTATTTCTACTCAGTTTATTAATAAAGATACACAAGTTAGAAATTTCTAAACTCATTTTTTCTCTAGAAATATTTTTGATAAAATTTCTGATTGCAGACACAATTAAATTAGTCGAAAAAACAATCAAAACTACAAATAAAAAATCCTGAGCCATAATAAAACCAGTGATTGGTGCTCTAAATGCAAGGAGAAAAGTTGGGTATTTGAAGAGAAAGAAATAAAAATTTTTGAAAGGGCCAGCATAACCAAGCTCAAAAAAAATTGTAAGTATATACAGCGATAGTAAAGATATAAACTGCTTATTTTTGTAAATTATAGCTATGAAAGTGGCGACAGAAAATATAATTAAAATCAGTGGAATAGCATATGATGAATACATTTGAAATATTGTTGTGGAAGTGCTTGGAAAGCTATACTCGCTGGAAGCGGTTGAAAAACTAAAGAGACTTAGGAAATTAAAATGACCAGCTAAAGTATCAAATATATATATATTAGTAGAAATAGTGGATGGACTATTTGCAAGACTCTTGACTGAACTTGTCTGTAATAGAGTGGTTGTTATATACCACATATTAGCTGCAATTACAGATATTAAAATTATGAGGTCCCCTAATAATAATCTTATAATTCTTATTTTTTCTGATGAATCGATTAGTAGGATAGGTGGAAGAGTGAATAAGAGCCACAGGAATGAAATATTGTATGGTGTGTTTACAGAAATGGACAAACTAGAAAATATGAATAAAATAGTCAGAGATCTAGCATTAAATTGTTTTTTAACAAAATTTTTTAAAAAAACTGTTTCATAGTATAGCATTCCAAATCCAAAAGCGAGAAGAAAAAATCCATTTGGAAGGAGATCCCACCAATAAAGAACTTGGGGTGCAAATCCAAAAACTATAAAAATAGAGGATAGAGCAGACAAATAGGTTGATCCTATAATGGATGGTTTATAAAAAATAAAATCACGAATGATTCTATAAACATACAGAAGGGCAATAAACTGCAGAATTGAAAGAAGTAATATTTCACTTATAAATATTGGTATATGAAGAACATTCAGAATAAACTCCGATAAAACAGTTGGGAGGTTGAAAAAATTTATAAATCCAACATTACCATAATTTCCATTATTAAATGGGTTGAAAAGGTTTATTAGAACATAATGTGGGTTAATTTCCCATTGGATATCAGTAAAGTATATAATATATCTGCCACCAATTTCTATACTTGATATAAAAAATGCCAATGCAAGAAAAATTGAGAATAGAAAAATTTCTCTCTTTTCACGCAATTTTGGCAACATGATAAGGTAATTTCTAACCATATTTTAATTTTGGGGATGTGGAAGTATGTGGTCTTGTGTTATTATAATCACTGAAAGCGTTTTCATTTTCTGGACGAGGTCCCATGCCATTGTCAGGAGGAGTTCGGAATTTAGGAATCTATTTCGCTTCCACAGGTATTCCTCTCCTTGTCGATCTTCCTGACAGCATCAAGGATGTGTTCATCCATATATTCAATAATACATTCAAAAAAATTTTCTCTGGCATTGCAACCAGTTAAATACGGATTCGATAGAGTTTTGTTTCACTTATCCACTAAGAACTTGTGGAATTAGAGTTATAATATCTTAGTTCTCAAATTTTTTTTCATGTTCTCATCCATTGCAACTTTCATTTCTGATTCTAAAATTTTCGCTTGATCTTTGTAGTTGTATCGTTTTGCTGTCTTTATTCCATTCTGCCTAAGTTTGTTTCTTAGCTCCTCATTGTCAACAAGTATCTTGATTTTCTGGGCCAGCATATCTATATTATTCGGTTCTACGATCAAAGCGTTTTCTTCATCTACAGCATAATCTTCAGTTCCATATGGTGTTGTTATCACTGAAGAGCCACAGGCCATTGCTTCGAGTGGTGGCAACGGAAAACTCTCCGCAGTTGAAAACGTCACTTGAATATCCGAGTTTGAGTATAAAAGTGCTAGTTCACTGTCGCTAAGATCCTTATGAAATACCGTGAATTCCCCATCAAACGGAATGGAACTAGGAGGAGTGTGCCCAAAATAATGAAGTACAATTTTCTTATTGGGCTCTATAGTTTGAACTTTCTTTACCGCATTGTATATACCCATAGCATTTTTCCATCCACCCTTTCCCAAGGCAACAATATTTATTTTATCCATAGTCTCGTATTTTTCTTTCATTTCTTTAACTTGAGGGTAAAAAAATTCGTGTTCAATAGCAGGATTTACTACCTTAAAATTATGTTTAGTTAATTCCAAAAGTTTGTCACGAAGCCAAGATGAATTCGCAATTTTAAAGATAGGTAGAAAATAAGTATCACTGATGAACTTTTTCATCTGAGGATCATCAAAAAATAAGGTTTCAAAATGTTGCATGTGATAAAATGGAGTCTATCCTTCTAAACTTCTCCAACTAGCTAAATAAGCTGTCGGGGCAAATGTCGCAACATTGAGATCACTT
>JAKBQK010000172.1 GCA_021835265.1 Thermoplasmata archaeon | reverse complement strand
CAAGAACAGGGTATCAAAGTGATTTTTTAGCTTTAGATACTCTTCACTTGAAATATCTGTAGGACTTACCACTTTCCCATTTCTTATGTCGACGTAAAAACCTCTCTCCTTTATTATTTCCATCCGTTTAATTAGTTCCTTAAGTTCTTTTGTTTTCTTTTCGAATTCTTGATTTGACTGAAAAAATTTTTTATAATTTTCCTTTAATTTCTTACCTACTTCAGAAGTATTATTAAGGATATCTTTGACCGATAAATTTAAGGACTCATACGAAGAGACGATTTCATCCATATGTTCTTGATATATCTTATTGAACAGTTCAAAAATAGCTCCAAATCCGAGTAAACTCTGTTTTAATTCATGTTCATAAAGCATTTTATAGCTAAATACCCATGTTTCACCTAGTTTACTAACATCCGTAGTAGCCAAACCATCCGCAATAGATCGATAGTGTTGACCTTTAGCAAGTTCTTCACAAGCAAGTACGAGCAATGCAGATCCTAGGCCCACTTTTCCAGATTTGTAAACCAACTCAGCAGACTCTGAGAGGTTTAATGCATTCCCCACACATCTTATTGCTGCTTTATCATAAATTTCATTCTTATTTTCTACACCTTTCACAGGTTATCATTTTTTAAGTGATTTTATTCATATAAATGTATTGATATATCGTTTTTTGTTATATTTAAGTTATAATGAATTTGCATTCTGTAATTATTATTTGGGATATCATTTACCCACTATGATCCAGAGAGATCCGATAAATTCATTATTTCTTGCGTTTCAGTCGGGAAATCTCTTACGTTCAAACATGACAAAACATAGATTTTGTCATGTCATCCAGTGGGTTCCATTGGCCTCTTTATATACTAACATCTTCGATTTTACGAAGAACTTCGCATCCAGGAAGTGAGAACGTATATAAAGTCATACGAATTGTCATGTCATGCCTTTGCCCGTTCCAAGGAACATGATGATCCAATCTGGCCAGAAATTGTCCATCGAATTTTTTTCGGATGAAGATCTCGGGAAGATCTTCCATGAGATCTCGTGCAAAATGGAAAAGGACCCATCAAGAATCGAATACCACCAGAGATATTTTCTCCTAGCTAAATTTCTCCTTCGAACAGGAGGAAGAATAGATGAAGTGCTGCAGCTGAGACCATCAGATATCAACCTGTCCACAAACACAGTCCGTCTGATAACGCTGAAACAGGGAAAGGACAAACGCACGGGGCTTCCCATGGAAAAATACAGGATCATCCCGATGCATCCCGATCTAAGAGATATCTATATGCAGTATCTCCTCACCACAAATATAAGGCAGGATTCCCCTGATCTTTTGTTTCCCATGAAGAGGCAAGTTGTGGATCTTTACTTGAAGAAGATCCAGAACAGTATAGGTATTGGTGTTCACGCTCACAAGTTCAGGCATACATTCGCGGTCAAGGCCATAATGGATAATGTTCCCCTGAATGTGCTGCAGCAGTGGATGGGCCATTCATCAGTGTTCACAACCTCAATTTATACTCAAATCACTGGCATGGATACCTCAGAGTTTATGGAAAAAATGCGATGAGGTCGTTTATGAATAATGATATTTGTTTTAATATTAAAATGGGAGATAAAGAGTCTGAACAGTTTACCATGACATGGTTTTATCGAGCAATGGCCTGCACTAGCAATATTGACACAAATTCACCTCAATATGGTGAGAGACATATAGATTTAGCAGATCGTTTTATATCCTTGTGGATTTGTTATAATTCCATATTGAGAGAATCTCATGGTGAGAGATTGAATGATAAGCAACTAATTGATGCTGCTGGAAAAGACAAAGATTGGGAAGAAATATTACAGAGAAAAATGGGAGAACTGTGTTATTACTTGAATGAGTTAATGAAATACACGGTTAAAGATATGAAAAGTGGAAATAGCATAACGCTAAATTCTAAAGAATTCGAAAAACTAATTCAGGTGATCTATCAGATTAGATGCAACCTTTTTCACGGTAGGAAACTCCCTTATGAAGATAAGAACTCAATAGACTTCAAACTGATCAAGCTTGCACATTTGATATTGGCACCATTGGTTACGGAATACCTTAAATCAAAGGATTTAGTAAAAATAGAGTATTGTCAAGACTATGGGAACGTAGCTGATAGTGATTTTCCAAAGCCGGTGTTAGAAATTGAAGATTTTGAGGGGGGTTTTATATTTGAATTTCGATAAATACTCAGCTTAAATTATAGACGTTTTTTTTTGTAACAAAGAAAAGCATTGACGATGTGAGGAAAAGGCTGGATGAGATGCAGAAGAAGCTTGGAGGTTCCATTCCAAAGCTCCGAAGAGCAGTGATCCCATGAAGGACTTCTTTGTGGTTGAATTGACCCTGAAAGGGCCCAGAAAGCAGTGAGGAAGGTGGATGACATGCAGGCCATCGTTGGAGAGGATCAGGGACTCGCAGACAAGCTAGAAAAAATGAAGTTGAGGCTATCTACAATAAAATAGATTTCATAATCTTAAGATATCCCATTTTGATGTATCTTTCATATCTTCAGAGTAAATATGTCCAATATTGATCATCCAAATAATTCCATGCCTAGTATCAATGGGCACAACAATTCCACCAAACAAGTTCTTTCCTTTACTATTCTCATCCATAATATATTTCTGAAGAGCCTCCGCTTTATTTTTTGTATATTTTTCAATTACTGTAATTCCCTTCTTAGTGTCAAAAAGACCAATTTTTCCATCATTGAATTTAACAATAAAGTCTACATAGAAGCAAGATTTGAAACCATCTTCATCAATATATCCAACTGAGAAATACTTTGATTCGCTTTCCCTATTTTTATACCACCATTCTACATTTTCGCTACTTTCCAGAAGTTTGATGAATTCTGTCTCAGGACTGCTGGCATTCACGTAATTGAAGAATGGTTTCATTATTGATTTTTTTACTATATTTGAAAAATACTTATCATTATAAGATATTAACTTAGGTATTTCCCATTTGTATTCATCTATAAATTTATCCTGAGACTTTAATTTTAGAACAACACTATTTTGATATTCTTCCTTACTTTTGAACAAAGCTTCTTCGAAAAATCTAACATTCTTATCCCCTAATATTATTTTTTCGGCGTTTTCGGAATATCTCTTTATACCGAATTTATTTTCTAAAAAAAGGTAAAGCGCAGTTCGTATTCTACCACTAGAATCTTTCATGGCATATGGGCTTGCATTTTTTCGCACAAACATGTAAAACTTGTCTGATATATCTTTAGAACTTGATGGGATTGCTATTTGTCCCCCGTATTCTATCTGTCCTAACTGATCAATATTAGATATTGATCCTTCAGCTATTATAAAATCAGAAATTGTATTTGGTGAGAGATCTAGTTTTTGGTCAATTAGCATTTTACTTGCAACATCTTGGAAAATTTTCACAAATTCTCCAGAAAGTCTAGTTCTTTCTCTTTGCCTAATAACACTTTGTGATCGTAGTTTTATTTCACTATATCTGGAGTCGTCCCGCTTTGACTCTAATAACGTAAAATAATCACGAGCTTCATCTCCTTCAAGTATTATTTTATCCAAGTTTGTAAAGACATATGCTTTGTTCAATTCTTCATTATTATAATATCTAAATTGAGGCATTCTCATTATGCGGCCCACAGTCTGAATGGTGAAAGGAAAACTTTTCGTTTCCCTAAAGATAACCAGTATTGATGCCCTGGGACAGTCCCATCCAAGAGCAATTGCCTGTTTAAATATCAGTACTTCAACTTCGTTGTCATTTTTTTCTATATTTGCAAGGTTGTTAGACTTATCCTCTGAAAGCCATACTGCCAGTTTATTATTATTTATGTTTATCTCATATTTCAAATCCAATAGCCCTATTATTTTGTCCTTTTCCAGACCTGATTCACCTCCCTTATTGTCTGGCAATTGTATAAGAATTAATGGGTTAATATTACTCCCCTCTGATTTATACAGTTGAGCCAACTCTTTTCTTTTATTTATGGCCTGATCAATAACTATTTCATTAGACGTCACACCCTTTTCAATCACAATCGATAAAAATTCTGGATTTATAGAAACCTCGTTCTTTATCATTTTCTCCTCTTTTACATCCGCAATGTTAACAATAACATGTTGATCATATAGTTTGTTTAAGGGAGTGGCAGAAACCTCTACAGTTAGATGCGGGGAAATTATATCAATTAATTCTCTTGAACTTTCTGTGTTTGCAGTATGATGGCTCTCGTCAATGATGAGTAATATTTTTTTACCATCATCTATAGTGTTTTTAACTACACTATTCAGATTGTTGTCCTGTTCATTCTCCCTAATGAGTATATTTGAGTTTTTTTTATTTATACTCTCCCAGTTGATAAATAAAATTTCATTCTTGTTTATTTTTCTATCGGAAATATCGAAAAAATAACTGCATTTCATCAACTGAAGATCTTCAAAATATCTCTCAAGTTTTTCTTTGCTCTGCTCATGAAGCATCCTAACTGATATCCAAATCACTGAGATATCTAGGTCGGGAACATTTGCAATATTTTTAAGGAATTCAGAGACCATTAGGGTTTTTCCTGAGCCAGTAGGGGCCTTGAAAGAAATAACTGCATTTTGAGACTTGTATAAAAAATCACACGCTTTAGTCGTCAACTCTTCGGTGGCTTTTAGTTGATAATTTCTTAAATTTATCATTTGAATATTCTCCTATATACGTTCAAGATAGATGCAGGTATAGGTTTTATTTCTATCAAATCAATCAAATCTGTAAACTCATCTTCTTTGTTTCCATCATCGAGAGAAAAGACATATACAATAGCTTTTTTACCAATATTTTTTAACTGAATTTTAGCTTCCTCAATTCCATCATCATCATATATGATACAAAGCAATTTGTATTCTGCACCATTAAATATTTTATAATATTTACCATTAGATATAAGATTAAAGCAATATTCCTTGAGACAAAGCATCTCAGTTGAACTGTCAACAAGTTGCTTTTTATTACTATCAGTTTCCAGAGCCTCTACAAAATCTGTTTTAAAATATTTCAAACTACTTTCAGAAGATTTCAATTCCTTATTTTCATCATTTCTCAATATTACAGTTTTAATTCTTGGATAGCAAACATTTTCTGCAATTAGGTTTTCATTATTGGTGCAAAGAATAAATCTCCTGTTTCCACCATCTTCTGAATTGGTTTCAACCACTGCTTGACCAGTCGTTCCAGACCCTGCAAAAAAATCTAAAACGAGTGAATCTTTTTTTCCGTTTAACCTTATCAAATGTTTAACGAGTTCAACCGGTTTAGGGTAATCAAACACTCTCGATTCTTTTCCAAAAATTGACTCTAAATCTTTCTTTCCATCTGAGGTCAATACAAAATCTATCAATGATCTTGGGACTAAGCCCTCTTTTTCAGAAAGGAATCTTTTTCTTTTCGGAGTGGAATTTCCACTCTTCCCAAACCAGACTAAGTTATCTTCTAGTAATTTTTCAAAATTTTCTTTTGTGTAAGACCACCGTTTGAGCCATTCTTTACCAGTAAGTGGGGAAATAATTTTATACAATCTTTTATTGTCAGTGTCCGACGAGGGGGCTGTTAAATCTGTTTGCGCCCAAGGACCTCGAGGATCATTGTCAGGATTTTTATATTCTTTTTTTTGTTTTTTATTCAAAGGCTGATAAAAACGCTCCAGTTTATCCTTATTTTTCGAATAGAACAAAACATAATCATGTTGGATAAAGATTAACTTAGAATCAGCACCAGCACCAGCCTTCTTTCTCCACACAAATGTACCGATATAGTTCTTTTCATCAAATATATTATCGCATAATAATTTCAACTGAGAAAACTCATTCTCATCTATTGAAATAAAAATGATGCCTTCTGGCTTTAACAAACTTTTTGCTAATTTAATCCTTGAGTTCATGAAAGATAACCATTTGCTGTGTCTATATGCATCTTCTTTGTCTACTATCTTATCATTGTAGATAAAGTCACCATTGCCTAAATTATACGGAGGATCAATATATATAACATCCACTGCACGGTCATGTGTGTAATTCAAAACAGATAAGGAATGATAGTTATCACCTTCTATTAGTATATTTAAATTATCAATATTATGCACACTAATCGATTTTTCTGTGACTTCTCTAAGAATTGGAAGAAACTCATTGCATTTTTTAACTACTTGTTCATCCTTTTCTTCCCAAACTAAACCATACCTTTTTCTCTTCCTAAGTTTCTTTATCTCATTAATTAGCTCTTCTTTGGTCCATCCATCGTAGTTATTTTCATATTTATTTGATACGGGTTCAGGTGAAGTCGTTGGGATATTAACCTGTTCTGAGGCAATAGTTCCATCTCGTTGGTCCTTCTCCTCTAACATATTCATGCCAATAAACGATTATAGTAAAATGTTTCTATAACGTTTTAAACTATTAAAACGACGTGCAATAAATTTTTCATAAATCATCATATCTTTAAAAATATATTAATACATATTTCTAATTTTATCCTTCTGATTTCAAAAGGCCTATTTTACTGATAAAAGTTCATTTTTTCATTTGATGTATCTATAGACGGTTTTTTTAATACGTTATATATCAGGAGAAATGGTGAAACGCAATCCATTTACAAAGGAATACTACACAGGAAGGAAAGACTAGTTTGACGTAGACTATGCAATATTCAGGAAAGCAGTAGATGAGACGGAAACCAGGGATGAAATAATAAAATATCTTGAGGAGAAGCTACAGTTTGTCATATCGAAAATAGCTGAGACCAATTCCAGGGAACTGATGGAAGAGCTGGAACTCTGATCATCCATTTATTATTTTTACAATTTCTTTTATTTTTTCTGCTATCTGTTCTCCCTTTTCTGTCAGGGATATGAGATTTCTGTTTGGATATTTTAACTTTAATAGCAAAATAGCTTTGCACTTAAAAGATGAAAGTTGCACCTAAAACATTATGAACGAGACCGTCAAATTATAGTTGAAATATCCAGAAGGAATGTCCATACTCCTTTGAGACAAGGTTCCCCGGATATGGTATGGAAAGCACATACCTGAAGATGTGAAAGACAAGAGTGTCAAGTTAGGGATGAAATCCTCTATCGGGAGGCATATGAAATGTGCATGACCATCCTCGGCCTACGGGTTCAGACATGGGAGGCTCTTATGAAAACATCATCTTTGTATCATAAGGGATCAACGGAGATTTGACAGTCTCTTATGAACAAAAATTTTAAGTACATCTTAGTGAATACTTGTTGGATGGGGTCTGGAGTGGATGATTTCAAGTGCGCCAAGTGTGGATATTATACTGGGTCACCAGATGAGGCGCGTAATCACCACAATCCAATCACTGGGCACATTATGCAATATTACTCCATTTCAAAGCAAAAGTGGGAAAATGCATTCATGGACTGAATCTCTCACTGGTGTTTTGCATCAATATTCTAGTCTGGCTGTCAAGCATTTTACCGATATTGGGTAGCCCAGTAATGGAATCAACTCACTTCATGGAATTCATCAATAGTTCTCTTATTCTTTTATGAGGCTCCCCCAGAAGCTCTTCAACAACCTCCAAGTTGTCATAAAATGACACAAATAACTCTTGTTCTTCTATTGGGGGTATATCGATTCTTGCCTTATCAAAAAAGTCCGTCATATTCCATGTGCCGTTGTCAGAACTTGAAGAGTATTCAAGAAAGAGATTGCGATACTCGTAAAATAACCATTTGAGATTGATCTTGTAATCTACACGTTCACTCTGAGTGACTTCGGAAGACTTCTTGAGAAACAACAGATATGCGTCGTCGTTTATTGTATAATCTCCTGTTTCAAAGAATGTAGTAAATCCTGCTTTTCCCTTCCTAACTACGTGAATAACTTGTTTTCCCTCTGTCACCGTAATGTATTTCGACGCATCCTTAGGATGAGGACACTTATGAATATACATAGTTTCATCAAAAACGGTACTTCCGGTTAAAATTAGATACTTTCGTTCTTTGTTAATCTTTATCTGAGAATACCGATATTCCTCTGTTAAACCAGAATTTCCACTCATGTACCCTAGAACTTCTCCAATGGGGACCTCCAAGCCTTGAAATGCTGAGAAATCCCTATTAGTAATCATCACCTTAATTCTTTCTAACTGAGTATGTAACTGGGAGAAATCAACGTTTGAGATCGATTTCATTTGTTTCTCAACTGTATCGAGTTTATTCTTCCATTGGTTCATCGGCATAAGTCCTGCTTCAGCAGGGCGCATGTAATACTCTGGAAGAAGACAATAGTTTGCTGCCGGCTCTTGAATGGTTGACATCTTAATGAATCCACCTTTTCTGAGTTTTATTCCCTTTCCCTTTTCATCAATCCACTCAGTTCCAGAAGTTAAACTATCATCGAATTTCTTCCATCTTTCCTCAAGGAGTCCTGGCATTTCTTCTCCATCAGTGCTTACCCATCCTGAAATTTCGTCGTGCATCCAACCATTTCGATTATTCCGTAACTTTGTGGGAAACCTTTTGTCAGAATTGGCTAGGCCATCATTGTCTAAAATATACATCCAAATTGGTTCGGTTTGCATTCTTGTTTGGTTATCTGCCTTTTTCTTGAAGAACACCGCATACATTTTTTCCTTAGTGTAGGGTGCAAATGCAAATTTAGGAAGGGAGATAATTGCTTCTATAGCGCATTTTTCAAGAAAATTACTTCTTAGCTTAACAAAAGATGGATTCTCCAACACACCATCAGGGAGTAGGACGCATGCCTTGCCATTCACTTTCAAAAGGTTGATGATTCTATAGAGGAATGCAATCTCGTTGCGAAAGGATGCTATGGCCGTTGTATCGGCTTTTACAGTCCCAGCGCCTACAGGTGGATTAGTGAGGATATAATCCCATTTTTCATCGTCCTTGAACTTGTGTCTAAGAGAATCTCTTGAATACATATGTGTATGGCCGTCTCCAACAAGAAACATGTTCAATTTTGTCCGCCAAATGTTTTCCGGCCTAACGTCGAAGCCATAAAAGCAGCTTTCTTCTAGGAATCTAAGTGCTTCCTCATCCAAGGATAAATTCTTGCTGTAAGCATTGTACAACACTTTGAAACTTTCTGTCAAAAATCCTCCTGTTCCACACGCTGGGTCTAGAACTTTAAATTCCCTCTTACCGTCATAATATGTCTCATCTTTTAGTAACAGTTTTGCGAAAATATGCGTATAGTGTCTTCTAGTGAAATACTCACCGAAGTCCTTTTTCTCATTCTTGCTTGCAAACTTTTCATACACAGCCCCGAACAGATCAAACCCACAACCATGTAAAGGTTTCATGGAATCGATAATATCGTATATGCTCTTCACATCCTCAGTTGTCACTATAGGCTTTGTCTTTTCTGTTCCCACTATGGCGATTCTGACTTTCTCCATTAGGGTAGAAAATTCCTCAAATTGGGAATTCTGCTCTAATCTCTGAATGTATTTGGACAAAGATGCCACAACTTCTTCTGATTTCTTGGATTGACAATCAGTCCAATATATTCTTGTAGCATCTTTGGTACCCCTCAAATTTTCTCTTTCTTCAAAATACTCCAAAGATATGAAACCTATTGTAAAGTCGATCTTTTGAACGCCATTTTCGAAACTAATGTTTCTATAGACCTTAGCAAGTTCCCAAAGCCTATTAGCAAAAACCGCCTCAGATATAAGTGCTAGAGAATCAACATTTGTAACTATATTCTCAAGCTCTGGTTTTTGGGTGAGTTGATTTTTTACTAGACGGAGCACGTCTATAGTTTGGAAGGTGCGAATTGGGTTTCCGTTTAGCCTAATCTCATTCCTAGTCTTTACATTGTAAAAAATACTTGTCTTGCAATTGGTTACTATAAAGAATGGTAATTTGAGTTTTGGTGCTTTGTCAAATCCTTGTTTGATTGCATCCTTCCAATCAGCATCACCTACAACGCTTTCATCCTTTGCTTCTGCATATGCGACAAGATTCTCTATGAACTGGGTTTCATTCTTTGTGATCTGATCATACTCAAATTCAGATACGAGTAAATCAGGCCTCTTGAGGAACGTGTATTTCGAAAAAGTAGTATCGTTCACGATTTGTCTAAGAGGTATACTCAACTGACTGACCAGAACCTCATTAATGAATCTTTGAACAGTTAGAGCCTCCTCTTTCTTCTTTTTTCGTTTTGGTTCAAATTCTGGCTGCTCAATAAGCCTTTTCTGAATGGCCAATTCCATTATTCCTCCTTGACCTTTTCTAATTCACCCCTTATTACTCTAACAATCAATACTTCTCTTTTCTCGGGGTCAAAATCCCATGTAAGCATATCATTAGTGGTTAGGTGGAGCGTCTTCACAATAAATGAAGGTACTGTAGTTCTTATTGAGTCGCTCTGTGTTTTTGCCGCTACCAATTTTGTCGTCTCACCTTTCATTCTTGGCATTCTACCTACATATCGATAACTTGCTTATAAATCTACCTATTTGCATGTCGATTATTATCTCTATTCCATAATATAGGTAGACATATCAACATATTTATAAGGCAGAAAGTAATAGGTGTATTAAGAGGTAGATAACCAATGAGCATTGATGAAGGGAGAGAGCAAAGAGGCGAAGAAATCGCCAAGTCTGGAAAACTGAAACAGGAAGGCAATCACTGGATAGTGCCTTCTCAGAGTGGGCATGGGAATTACATTGTTAGCATGAAGGGGAAAGAACCGATCTGCACATGCCCTGATTTTGAAAGCAGAAATGTAAGGTGCAAACACATCATAGCGGTTGAACTTACAATAGCGCATAATAAGAATCCAACGGAAACACCAGCCATAGAAGGCGTTAAGAAGGTAACATATTCACAGGCATGGTCTGCCTATAATGCAGCACAGAGCGAGGAAGTAAAGCTGTTTGATGCACTTCTCAGCGACCTAGTATCAGGGGTTGAAGAACCAGAACAGACAAGAGGAAGGCCCAGACTGCCCTTGAAGGATGAACTTTTCTGCGCAATACAGAAAGTGTATTCACAGCTTTCAAGCAGGAGATCGGCATCACTTTTTGGATTTGCGGAATCCAGAGATCACATATCACATGCCCCGCATTTCAATGTTTCTTCGAAAGTGCTGAACAGAGAAGACATAACGCTAATATTACAGAATCTTCTTTCCCAGACCGCATCGCCACTCATGGAGATCGAAACAAAATTTGCAACCGACAGTTCAGGCTTCAGGACTACCAACTTTAATGAGTACGCTGAAGAGAAATACAACTTAAAAAGGGAGCATGGATGGATCAAGGCGCATATCACCGTCGGGGTTAGAACAAACATAATCACCGCTCTCAATGTTACAGAGAACAAAGGTAAAGGTTCGGCGGACATTAACCACTTCAAGCCCCTCATTCTAAGGACAAAAGAGCTTGGGTTTACTGTTGAAGAGGCATCGGCGGACAAGGCGTATCTTTCAAGGTCAAATCTGGCATTGATTGATGAAATGGGTGGCGTTCCATACATACCATTCAAGAGCAATACTCATGGCAGGCCGATGGGAAATCATATCTGGAGAAAGATGTATGCAATCTTCCTTTACCGCAAGGAAGAATTTGAGGAGCATTACCACCTTCGATCCAACGTGGAGACGACATTCTCTGCCTGGAAACTGAAACTTGGAGATTCCTTGAAAAGCAAGAACCTGACTGCACAGAAGAATGAGCTTATCTGTAAAGCAATTGCTTACAACATAACCGTGCTGATACATGAAATGTTTGAGTTGGGCATTAAGCCGGACTTCATCCCTGAACCCCTAGCTATCTTCCTATAAGTTGGAGTGGAAATCTACCTCTCCCTCTCTCCTTATTTTTCGATAACATAGCTCAAAAGAGTTGTCATAGCTAGCGTTTTGCTATGAATGTTTTAAGTGTTGTTTGAATGTCATTTTTTTGCTTGATTACCCATTCTCTGAATCTTGGATTTAACCGATATTCTTGTTTGTCCTTTATAACTTCCACGAGACCAGCTTCAAAAGAGGAGTTGAGGCCGTATTCAATTGCAGGATCAGTTCCATCGTAGCCCAATTCTCTAGCTTTTGCCACAATTTTCTTCAACTCAACATATCTTTCCTCATCTTTTGAATCAAAGATTTGAATCAACGAAAGCAGTGAGTAAAGTCTGGAAAACTTAGTTCCTTTAACCCCTTCTCTAAACATGTAGTTGATGATATCATTTGCGTAGTGTTTCTTGAGTTCTTTTATGTAGCCTGTATCCCAATCTTCTGGATTTGACATGCTTCATACATTACATACCTGAAAATAATAATTCGTATCAATAGAAATCTGCACCTAAAATATTTTACTTGCACCTAAATTCAATCAAAAAGAGGCTTTTAAGTGCAAAGCCTAGCAAAATGGAAATGAGAAATCACAAAAAATTGGCGGAATACTATATGGAACTCATCATTTTATTCTTGAAAACCCAAGTATTATGATACCCTCTTCTCTTATTCCTATTTGTGCCCCGAAAGATCATGACATCAATACCATGTTCCTGACAAATTTCACATTCGCAATTTTCCCAAGGTTTATGTTCCAGAGTTTTCCTGTACTTTACTTTAATATTTTCTATATTTTCAGAATTCCTCATTAATAGTTTGTCATATTCAATTACAGAGGAAAGGGCAGTATCAATGCCAAGTTTTCCGTCAGAGTATCTTAATAAAGAATCATAGGCCTGCGTTTCCAAATTTTCTAAATCCTGAAGAGAAATATTTGAATCATTTGCATTTTTTATTAGATTTTTATTCCATGAGAATGGAACCCTTATGGCAGAGTACCAAACACCTTCCTGGGATAGATAATTCTGCCCGGATCTTAACCATGCTTTTCTGAAATATGATGCACTATCAAAACTGGTGACTCCCAATTTTTCGAAGTTTGTAATGTGTCCTGGACGCATAACACCAAAAAGATGCAGCTTTTTGCCTTCCATGTATGGTGTAACTTTATGAAGAATCTTTAACAATTCAAGGTTACTATATTGAACTAAACCACCGAGGGCCAAATATTCATAACCTTGGGAGACCAATGAAATAACACTCTCAATATAGGACTTTGGGCTGTAACCTTGGGCAACTCCGATTGCCTTAAAAGAATAATGTTTCTCCTTTACTAAATTTATGAATTCCTCGGAGTTCTGCACAGTCAGCATTCTTCTTCTTTCTCTTTCTTTGGTTGATAATTTTACATATTTCTTCTTTCCTTCCTCTTTAAAACGGATAAATCCCACAGCAATGTGATCCGGGCTTACTCCAAAATCAAATTTAAATTCATGGTACATCTCTGCAACGTGATGTACAGAATAAAATGGTGGTGGATTGTGATGGGCAACATAACTGAATGCACCACAGTCACCCATTACCTTCAATCTTGAGTATTTCTGGATTTTCAAATAATCCCGGATATTTTTTTTATTTCTAATCATGGGCTGGTTTTGTTCATCATATTTTATTTTCAGTTTAGTCTGAAAGTTGCTTAAGCTAAAGAGTATACCATCATATGGTTGCTTTTTCTTGTATATCTGATGTGCATAATAATCGTTTTCATAAGGACTTATTTCATGAGATTCTGAATAAGAATCATTTGTGAAATCAAATTCAGGATCTACCCGATCTTCCCAGTTTGGCATATAGAACTTCATTATTATTAGATAAGTGAGCTGAAAATATAATAAAATCTTTTTGGTGTTGATTTTGTTGTCAGGAAGTGACAGAAGCCAACCACATTTTTAAATTGTGCAACCTCACCCCAATGGTTCCATATCCATATTTAATATTCAGCTCTTTGAATAGGGGATTGTCAAAACCTATCGCATTTCTGTACGTTTTTCCAAGTTCTATGTATATTTCACTGTATGTTGAAGATTGTAGAATACTTACTAATCTGTCTGTTGTTTGATTCTTCATCTCTTGGGCAATGTGATCATTCATTTTTTGTTCATAAACTGAAATTTTATGATTGGCAAAAATTAATCCGTATTTTGCAGATAAAATGAGAATATCAATCTTATCTGTAGGATACTTTCTAATGATTCTGTAACTCGGGCCATCATATACCTGCAAGGCTGGCTGATCCTTAAGATCACGTTTTGTGGCAGAACATGAAATCAGCAATAATTTCCTTGGAGTTATCTTTTCAGATACACTTTCAATTTGAGCCTGCAACATGATGAATCACTTACTGCCGGGTATTCTGTGATGATATTTATTTCGTTCCTTAGGACAACTGGTTCTGAGATCACACGCATCGCAAGTTTCTCTTCCGGCCGTTTCAGCGCCATTTGATGGGGGTGGCCAGTTGTTCGTGTCCTTTGAAGTTTCAATTTGACTGACAGTGTTATCGAAACTTTGTAATGCCTTATTCATTTCTGCATCGTCCAGCGGGACTTCTAGTACAGCTGAGGATGGTCGAGAAGTAATAGTCTGTCCCCGCAGTTCTCCAAGGAAATAAATCACCCCTTTTGACGGATAGTATCCATTTCTCATTTTAAAAAGAGAGGAATATACCAGCATTTGAAATTTGTAATCTTCTAGTATCTTCTTTCCAAAACCAGTAGTCTCTATTGGACGTTTGGTGCCTTTGTAATCCCAAATTTCGACATCCCTGCTATCGGATCCTGTCGGAGATACTAATACGTCAACAACCCCATGAAGTATATACCTGCCTCTATCGCTCTGCAATTTGTGTTCAGTATCTTTTACACGAGGGTACAGATCTTTCCCTTCAATTCGATTGAATCTTTGCAAAAGCTTGAGTACATATTCCCCTAGTTCTGGATTAAAAGGCCTTATTCCATGAGCACGCAGGGCACTGTCAACCTCGTTAAAATAAATCCTAATTTGATCATCGTTAGGTATTTGATTGGCTGTTGCGTTACTTATCCTTCCAGAATATTGTAGGTGCGCTCTGTCCAGTACTTGATGTATCATTGAACCCACGTATCTCTGTGATGGCTGAGCAGGAGCAAAACTCCTTATCGATTGACTTGCATATAATCTTGGGCATCTTCTGTATGATAGCACATCTGCAGTCACACTGTATTTCCTCTTTAAATCATTCGTTGTAATTTGTCTCACGTTTAAATCTTTATATCTATCAAATGAGTCCATACAATCCCCCTAAATTTCAATTGTGTTTCCAAAAACAGTCCAATTGCTGTCTCCACCGAATCCCACTCCTGGTCTCGTATACTCCGTTCTTTTTGCCAATAAAATGAGAGCGTATTGTGCTCTGGAATAGGCAACAAAGAACCGCCTAACAAGATCCTGTTTAACTTTTTGTTCTGTCGTAAATCTTGTTGATGAATTATTCGAATTTCTGGAGAACTTGGCAAAATCGCTTTCCATTTGGACAGATGCCATATCAACTATGGCTGAAGATAAACCATAGACAAAAACTAAAGGAAATTCCAAGCCTTTTGATTGATGAATGGTCATAATCGGAACTCTTCCTCGTGGGAAATTCTCTATCTCATCCTCAGCCTCATTGAGACCTTCTGAAGCCAAGAGTCCCAATAAAGAGTAGTAAAAATTTTTCCTCCAAGTGAAACTTATTCCTTGGTTGACATTACTGCTGGTATACAAAAATCCCAACATATTCTTTGTGTTTTTGGAGTTTGGTACATTCGAATACGCATCAAGCACATTGCACACGACCCCTATTCTCGTAGATCTTTCGGGATCATCAATCCAATCTGAAAGGGGTGGAAAATTCAGCAGATCGTAAAAAATTTCCAGAAGATTCACTCCGACAGATGTACTTGGGCCCATTCTCAATATGGAATTTGCATAACTTGTCACATAATCTCTAAGATCTTTATTATTAGCTGCAACCCTATCAAATTCCCCTCTCCATTCGTCACATATTTCTCTGATTGCAGGAAATTTTACGGCTCTTTGAGCAGTTGAAGAGGGGTCAATAATTTTAAGCAGACCCCCAAGAATAACTTTGATCTCCTCCTGTTCAAGCAACCCTTTTGATCTTGGGTTGTAATACGGGATGTTGTGATTTTCCAAAGCGTCCATGAATGGACCAGCTTTATATTTACTTCTCTTAGTACTGTGAAGGAGAAGAACACATTCTGAATAATCATGTATCAACTGTTTGTCAAGCAGATATTCCAACATGTTTGCGAAGAATTCGGCGACCTCATCTGCATTTTTTCCTCTATGAATAGCTACTGGTGGGTAAGATCCGTTAATGGCAGAACCTGCAGTTAAGGGAGGTTTTCCCCGAACTCTTGCCCCCGGGAGGCTCATTTCTTGGAAAGATCTCATATATCCATCATAAAAAGTTATAATTCCGGGATTGGATCTATAGTTTGTAGATAAGAATACACTAGTTATCTCTGGTATTTTCCATTTTTGTTGGCATGAATTTTCAAAATTCACCATGCAATCAACGGTACCTCCCCTAAATCTGTAAAGAGCCTGATCATCATCACCTACAACACATAGATTCTTGCTATTCTCTGCAAGCTTGAAATATATTTCTTCCTGTATTTGGTTTGTGTCTTGATACTCATCAACAAGAACATGCTTGACGCCAGGATACTGATCTGTTCCGTCGCCATACAGAAAGAGACTTGATTGCTGGCTTTTCAAAAAATCTAGGAATTTAAGTTGGACATGAGCAAAATCGCATCTGTAGTTGTCAAACAATTTATTTCTATATTCTTCATATGCTTTAACTAAAGTTTCCCAAGACCCTCCCTCTGCATACATTGCATTGGTATCCAATCGGTCTTCTACAATTCTGTTAAAAAGTTTAGAAAGTCCTTTGGTTTTAATATTTCTGTTTGGTGGTCTGCCGGAGTTTGGATTCCATATACTTGTGGTCAATGGATCGAAAATAGCAAAAACATACGGAAACCCTGGCCATAAATCATCATAGTTTTGAGACACAGTACTATCTAAACTGGTTGAAGAGGAATGTTCAATTATAAACAATCTCTGTTCGATGTCATCCAGTAATCTATAATTTTGATAACCTGTGAATCTAAACTCTTGCATTATATCATTACACAGACCATGCAGGGTATCAACCCTTATCCTGTTGTATACAATAGTCTCTAATGACTTGTCTATAGCAATTAAATACTGCATATATTGGGAAATTCTGGTCTGTAGATTGTTAGCTGCTTTTTCTGTAAAGGTAGTTAATATGATGCTCGCAGGTGAAACCTTATCAACCACAAGCAATTTCAAACATCGGAATACAATGGAATCGGTTTTACCAGAACCTGGACCTGCGATAACCCATAATGGGCCATCTCCATGACTAATGACAATTTTTTGGTTATTGTCCAATCGAAATCCTCTTCCTGGAATGGCCTCAATAGCATTAATAAAGTCGTCAAGATTCATTTTTCACCTCTTTATTTTTCCTTCCAATATCCTTATTTCTTTGTATGCTTCCTCTCCTTTCTCGCTTAATACAAAATAGTTCTCAGGAGGATATGACTCGTTGTCAACCTCTGACCTCACGAGTTTCATTTCTTCAAGCTCCTTGATATCGTCATAGGATCCTGGGATCTCTTCTTTAATTTGGCCCACAGTTAATTTCCCCCTATCTCCCAGTAGCATTATGATGAGCTGTTGCCTTGAGAAAAAAGACTTCTTAAAAGTCCCCTTCGCTGCGAGTTCTGCATTCAGGAGCTGTTCTGCTACCTGATGGCCCTTGTCTGTTAAGAAAATATCATAAGTTCTTCTTCCCTTTATTGTCTCTTCTATTGTCAAATATCCCAGTACTGATAACTTATCTATAGATTTTGACCAAGTAGTCCAGCTATCTTCTTTAGTTATAATATCAGATTTCTTGCCCTTTCCCCCTTTATTTAATAATCTAATTAAAATTGTATTGGCATAAGGAATGTCAAGAGCATCTCCCATATTAAAGATAATAGTTAGTTGCTAATTAGATTATACAATTTGTTCAATATACTATATTATAGATTGAATAAACCTTATATACAATCTAACGTTTAGTAGAAAGTAGATGATTGAAATGTCGTCAAGAAAATTGATAGTTGTTGATGAAGGAGTGTGGGAAAATCTAACAAAAATTAAGTTTAGGTTTTCGGTTGAAGAGAATAAAACTGTATCTTACTCTTCAACAATTTTGAGACTCATTGATGAACATGAGAAGGCCCACAATGTGGAGGCCCCTGCATGAAAACCATACAGATATCGGACTATCTGTACAGCCGTCTTGAAGAGGAAGCATCAAGAAGAATAGAGGAAGATTGGATGGAGGGTGCAACTCCTGACAAGGTGGCCTCTGAATCTATTGCATTTTTCTTTGGATATGACATAATGCCATCATTTTTTGATCTCGATTCAAGGATGGATGCTTTCAGGGATTGCACGCCTCTGGACATTAACAAGGAACTTTATGAATCTCTTGCAAGGGTAGACAGAGAGAACAGGATGTTTGAAGAAATGGAAGGTGTAGCATGAATTTTGAGGAGTTTAAATCGCTTGTGAGCAGGTTCTACAACCATGTTGTGTCGTATGTGAAGAGGTGCCAGAAATGACAAGGAAGCTTTGCAGGAAACATCTGGAAGCATTCCAGGATCTGAAGATAGGAATGGAAGTTGTGTGGATCACCGAGGACAGACCCATCTGTTCATACAGCGGATGCAAGATGCCAAGTGCATACGATGTGAAGATCCTCACGGATGGAGTTGTGACAGCATGACGCCAACAACGGACTTTTTGAAGATCATGAAGAAGATGAGGAAGGAGAACGAACAGGCCAGACTGGACGAATACGAAAACAAAGAGGTGAAATAAATGGATGAAGAGAGAATGGATAGATTTCTGAAAGAAATAAGAAAACAGAGAAAGAATGAGTTTTGCAAGAGAACCGGACACTATTTCGAAGATTATGATGGCTGCAGGAATTGTGGGAAACCCCTCAACATAGCACTGAGATGGAGGAATGTTCAATGAATTGGTTTGACCAGGACGGAATGCTGATCCTTCCTCCGGGAACTATTGAAGAATTATCCCTGAACAGGAAGAATCTCATGAACAAGAGAATCAGGACAGGAGAGTATGTCACTTGCCCAAAATGTGAATTCTCTTGGGAAAGGGGAAGCACCAAACCCGGAATAATCAGGTGCCACAAGTGCAGGACCAGGATAAGGGTTGAAAAAATTGAAAGGGGTGTAATATGATCCAGGAGTTCTCCATTGATGAGGAGACTATGAAATATCTCGAGTTCCTCAATATGAAGTATAGGGAAGTGGTACATTTCCTTGGAGAGAAGGATGGTTCGCTTGACCTTGTAAAAGTCCAGTTGTTCTTTGAGAGAATTGTATCACATTTCGCACCTGATGTCACCAGTCTCAATGAAGTTAATATTGAAAAAAAGGTGGATGCCCGGGAAATGGCCCCAGACGAGAGGAAAAGCTTCCTTGATGCATTGGTCAGGAACAAAAAATACAGCCTCCAGAAGATGGGGGACGGGTACATCGTGAGGGCTAATCTGGCCGATGATAGGATGAAAGAACTCGTGGAGAAGATGGGACAGGCAGGATTCAAATACGAGACTGGAAAGGGATTTGTGGAGGTTGGAATAGATGAATAAGGATCAGTTGGAAACATACATATCGGAGTTCCAGGAATGGGCCCTTTTCGAAGGGACATATTCCATGAGCACCATTAAGAGGGATTCCAGAAAGATAAGAGAACTTTCAGGGAAATTTGATATCATGAACCCCACAATTGAGAATGTAAGGAATTATTTCCTGGACAAGCTCCATGAGGGAAAGATACAGAGATCCACATTGAATGTCACCAGGAAGGCCCTGATGAAGTGGTTCCGCTTCCTGAAGCAGAGGCATGGCTTTGCAGTTGAGATCAAGATCCCGAAGCAGCCTGAGAAAAGGAGGGCAATTTCATGGATACCAACCAACGAGGAGGTAAAGAGGATCATTCAGGCTGCTGACACACAATCCAACAGGGAAGTTGCAGCAAGGGATGGGGCAGTCATGAGGCTTCTGTTCTCCGGGGGCCTGAGGATAGGCGAGGTCGTGAAGCTGAATCTCCAGGACATGAGATCTTCCGGAATATTTGTGCATTCTGAAAAGGGAGGGGAAGATGGCGTCGTGGGCCTTTCTGATGACTGCATTACCAGCATCCAGAAATATCTCCTATACAGGAGAGGGACAGATCCTTCTGCACTCTTCACATCAGCAGCTGGAAGGGTATCGTATGAGTACCTGAGGCAGCACATATCCAATCTGGGCAAGCAGGTGGCCCCAAGCTGGCACCCACATGCTGCAAGGCACTGGGTTGCTACCTTCCTGCTTGCAGGGGATCAGGAGAATGGAATCGAACCTCTGGATATACGTTATGTGCAAACCCAGCTACGCCATGCGTCATTATCAAGCACTCAGATATACACCCATGTCAACAGGGATGACCTTGCAAACAGCGTGAATAAGAGGCTCAGCAAATTTTTTCGTGAGGAAAGAAATATGATAAAAATGATGAACCCGGATAAAATTGAGCGGGTCTGGAGGGGTTCGAACCCCCGGCCTATGGATTAAGAGTCCATCGCTCTACCTGGCTAAGCTACAGACCCAGCAAAAGGGAAATGCCATCAACGGTTTAAATATTTTTATTTTGATCTCCCA